>CAZVXC010000165.1:0-2853 GCA_964631435.1 uncultured archaeon
ATTAAAAAGTTTACGCCATAAGAGTGAGTATAAGCTAACAGGTATGTTCATCGAAGAGATAAAGCTGAGAAATATTTTTATCAAATGAGTGAAGCCGATATTTCGGTCGTGAAAAGATTTCTGAAATCTGGCAGGACGCTAAGAGATTTTTACATTCCATTCAAACAAAAGTAGGACTTACGAAAAAGGTTTCAAGAAAGTTTTCTATAGCAGATACAAAAAACGCATGGTTGAATTTGTGAGGAGGGGATGAATAAAAGCAAGAGAAACAAATAATATTATTGAAAGATCACATGGAACTTCGAAAGACAGGTTAAGTTAGGAGGATTGAAAAGTGAGAAGACATCTAAGATTTAGCTGGATTGTTGATTTGTTTATCACGATTTCATAAAGACCTTATTTAAGCTTGAGAGGTAAGACACCTGCTAAAGTTTGTGGAACTGATTTGAAAATGGAAAATGGTTTGGAAGATTTGATAAGAGAAGCTTACTTATACCAAACCAAATTGACAAGGTTTATTTCCAGCAGAGTGTGGAAGCTGATGTTCGATAATTTTTATTTTTTCATCTCACTAACAATGAGTTAACAGAACTTTTTTAGCAAGTTAAAAAAACATTCGACAAACTTTTATCGGATGAATGCTGTAGTTGCTCTATTCATCTCAATATTCCTGATCTTAGTCCTGATAAGGTTCGAGATAACGTTTGCAGTCTTAGCCGGAGCACTCTTTCTCGCATTAACGACGTCTCCTGAGAGCTTCGCTCACACAATCGAAAGCTTAGAAACTTGGAGGATAATAGCCATAGTCATCTTCGCTTTTTCAATCGGTTATTCGATGGAGGTCGTTGGAATGCTCGAGAAAATAACGAAATCTGTCCATTCATTTTCAGGAGAAAACAGCGTAGCATTAATTCCCCTTTTAATTGGTTTATTGCCTATGCCGGGAGGGGCTTTGGTTTCTGCAGTTATGATAAAAGATCTCGTTAAGAAATTCAAAATAAATGCGGAGAAAGCGGTATTTGTAAATTACTGGTTCAGGCACGTATGGGTTACAGTCTGGCCTCTATATCCAAATATCGTGATTGCTATGGGAATTCTGTCAACTAACTATGTCGAGATAGTAAAGTCCAATTACCCTATATTCATCTCATCTCTCGTTTCCGGCTTGATTCTCTTCAGAATGAAGAGGCTTTCGAGCAGAGAAAAAGTCGATCTTAGCGGTTTAGCACAACTCTACCCGATCATGATAATCACAGCCCTGTCATTTCTGACGAAAAGTCTCTTAATTTCGCTAACAGCGGCATTTCTGAGTATTATAATTCTTAACAGAGCATACGATAAGGTTCGAAAAATCTTCTCGAAAACAATTGACCTCAAAATAATCATCTTGGTCTTTGCTGTTATGCTATATAAAAATGCGATCCAGCTCAGCAATTCATCACAGTTATTTTACGATGAGATAGCATCGATATCGAACCCGATGGTAGCGGCTTTCTTACTTTCATTTCTGATAGCCTTCGCAACCGGAATTGAGCTGAGCTACACATCCATCGCTTTGCCCCTTTTAACATCTTTCACTGGTATCGGAAATGTTATAGAGAAACATCTTATGGTAATTTTCTTGGGCGGAATATTGGGAGTGATGTTATCTCCAATGCATCTCTGCTTGATACTGACAGCCCAGTATTTCAAAGGGAATTTATACAAAGTCTATCGATATCTCATACCATCAGCTTTAATAACACTGTCGCTATCATTGCTATTGCTGAAAATACTTTGAAAAACCTGATGGATTTTAGAACATCACGTATCTCCGCATCTCCGCCACAATCTATTTTGTATTCTCCGGGTTTTTCAAGTGTTACTCCGAGAAGACAAGCCATAGCCGAAATAGAGTTTCCGTTAAGCTTAGGATTCTTCTTTATCCCGCATATTAATGCTCTAAAGCTGAACAGAGCATAGAACAGGAGGGATAATCTTGAAGGTATGAAATTTAATAGATCATCTATCCTTGCAGAGACCTTTCCGAATCTCTCGTATCTCCCTTTTCTATATCCGAGCATGGCATCGCATGTATTCACAGCTCTGTAAGCCATAGCTCCTGCGAGACCGAAGAGAATGTAATAGAAGAGAGGGGCAATAACACCATCGACGAAGTTTTCGGAAACGCTTTCTATAACGGCAGAGCATAGCTGGGCATTGCTTAATCCTTTCGTATCCCTGCTTACAATCATCTGAACATTCTCAGGAATGATTGTGCCACCTGATATGCAGTTTCTCGCATGCTCTACCATGCTTCTTACTGAGAATGTTGAATAGAGCAGATACCCAGAGAGAAATACGTTGAACGGAAACGGAATAAACCTAGGCAGAAATGATAGCAGAACTGCGAATGAAATAGTTGCAATTACTGGTATCGAACCCGAAAGGATTGTCGGCGGCAACTTTTTATCGAGAAAATCTATTATTTTCCCGAACCATACAGTTGGATGAATCGCATTAGGAGGCTCAGAGCTGATAAATTCGAATAGCACAGCTAATACAAGCTCGATTGATGATATCAGCATTCTTACTCAAGATCATTCTTAGATTTTTTAGCTTTGCGCATCCTTAATTATGACGCTTGCTTAAGAAGGGCAGCACTACTATTCATCAAATCGCGCACCATAAACTTCATAAACATACTCTGGAGTAATATTACGAAAACAGGAGTGCCAAAAGCTAAGTCCTCAAGCTAAGCGGGGGTTGCCGAGCCAGGCCAAAGGCGGTGGACTCAAGATCCACTCCCGTAGGGGTTCGTGGGTTCGAATCCCACCCCCCGCATACTTCAAATCCATGTTCTGCAAGAATAAC
>CAZVXC010000166.1:0-2850 GCA_964631435.1 uncultured archaeon
ATTATCAGCTGTATAAGGAGGTTAATACCTTCGCAAAAGCACTAAAAAGCTTGGGAGTTAAGAGGGGAACGAAAGTTGCGATATACATGCCTAACGTTCCCGAAGCTGTTATCGCAATGCTCGCATGTGCGAGAATAGGTGCAACCCACGTTTACATCTTCGAAGGGTTCGGAGCTAAAGCAACAGCTTTCAGACTGAAAGACAGCAGATCGAACTTCGTTATTACAGCAGATGGGTATTACAGAAGAGGACAGCTCATAAATCTGAAAGACAAGCTTGATGAAGCTTTAAAGCATTTTGATGTTAAGAAGGTTATAGTCGTTGAGAGAGCGGGGATAGATGTTGAGATGAAAAAAGGAAGAGACGTCTTTTATAAGGATATTGAGAAGAAGAGCGAAGCAAAACCGGAGATTCTGGACGCTAACCATCCGCTGTTCATAATGTATACGAGCGGCTCAACCGCTGAGCCTAAGGGGATCGTTCATTCAACCGGAGGTTATTTGGTTAATGTTTATGCGACATCGAAGATCGTTCTCGATTTGAAAAAAGATGACATACTCTGGACGACTGCGAGTCTCGGATGGATAACAGGGCATAGCTACACAGTCTATGGCCCCCTCGCAATAGGATCAACAGTCCTTCTATACGAAGGTGCCCCAGATTACCCGAATGAATGCAGAACTTTCGAGATGATAGATAAGTATGGAGTTACGGTCTTTTACACAGTCCCAACTCTCGCCAGAATGCTCAAATCGTGCAAGGGGGAGTTTGATCTAAGCTCTCTAAGACTCATAGGGACTGTCGGGGAGCCTATAGATCCGGAAACGTGGTTCTGGCTCTACAAAGAGATTGGGAAGGAGAGGATACCCATAGTTAACACATGGTGGCAAACCGAAACCGGAGGGCATGTTATCTCTCCTCTCCCCGCTCTGACTCCGATGAAGGCTGCATCCGTCGGAAAAGCACTTCCGGGATTTGAAGTTGATATACTCGACGAAGGAGGAAAGAGTTTGAAGCCTAATGAGATAGGAAACCTCGTTATAAAAAGAATCTCTCCCGGATTTATGCTCGAACTAAACGGCGATCCGAGAACTTATATAAGCTTCTACTGGAGCAAATATGGAAAAAGAATCTATTTCTCAGGAGATTCGGCTTACAGAGACAAAGACGGCTACATCTGGATAGTTGGTAGAGTTGATGAGGTTCTGAATATAAGCGGGCATAGAATTTCCTTAGTCGAGATAGAGCATAACGTAATGGAGATGAAAGAAATAAGAGAGGTTGCAGCAATAGGCTTGCCGGACAGAGTTAGGGGGAACGTTATAGCATTATTCGTGATCTCCGATGTGAGAAGCGAAGAACTTGGGGAGAAGATCGTGAGTAAGATTGAGAACGAAATAGGAAAGATTGCGAGGCCAGCTTTAGTCGTTTTCACTCCTGAGCTTCCGAGAGCTAACGGGAAGGTGATTAAGAAGGCTATATATGATGCGATTGTTAGTAAGAAAACGAGTCATCATCTCGCAAATCCCAAGATAGCTGAAAAGCTTAAGAAAATTGACTCGAACGCACGAGGCATCGTAATTATAGAATAGCATAGCACGGAAAAATTTTTTAAACACTGAGCATCGCTTTGATGTTAAGGGCTCGTAGCTCAGCCAGGCAGAGCGACGGGCTTTTAACCCGTCGGTCGCGGGTTCAAATCCCGTCGAGCCCGTAAACCCTCAATTAAGGAGGATGGTTATGAAGATCAGATTGCAGGATCATATCCTTGTTCCGAAACACGAATTGTTAAGTGAAGAAGAGGCTAAGGAACTTTTAAAGATCCTTGGTATAAAAAAAGAGGATTTGCCAAAAATGAAAGCAGATGACCCTATAGCTAAGGAAATCGGAGCTAAACCCGGAGATATTGTAAGAATTATTAGAGAAGATAAGCTGTTTGGAAAAAGTGTGTATTACAGGCTTGTGGTATGAATTTGAGGAAGGTGAATTAGGATGTTAGATACCCGTGTTTTGGCAAGAGCTTATTTCACGCACGATAGACTTGTCAGGCATCAGATAGATTCCTACAACAGATTCATTGATGAGGGATTGCAGAGGGTTATAGATGAGCAGAAGGTAATAGAGCTTGACATAGAAAACACCTACGTAAAGCTCGGAAAGATAATAGTTGGGAAGCCCGTTATTAAAGAAGCTGACGGAACTGAGACTAAGCTCTATCCGTCCATCGCAAGGCTTAGGAATCTGACATATGCCGCCCCTCTCTACCTTCAATGCTGGGTTGTGGATGACGGAAGAGAGCTTGAGGAGGAATGGGTTAGGATAGGCATGCTGCCCGTTATGGTGAAATCGAAGATATGCAATTTAAATGACGTCGATCCTGTTTCTGTTGGCGAAGACCCGCTCGATCCGGGCGGATATTTCATAATAAACGGGACTGAAAGGGCTTTGATGACGCTCGAAGACCTCGCACCTAACAAAATATTGCTTGAGAAAGAAGAGAGATATGGAGAAGAGATGGAGATAGCGAAGTGCTTCAGTCAGAGAAGCGGCTATAGAGCTTTGATAGTCGTTGAGAGAAACAGAAACAATATACTTGAAGTATCTTTCCCTCAGATTCCGAAGCCGATTCAGTTCGTTGTGATGATGAAAGCGTTAGGTGTCGAAACTGATCAGGAGATTGTGGAGATGGTTAGCAGCGATCCTGAGATAATGAAGTTCATGCTTGAGAATGTTGAAGTTGCTGAAGTAGATACGCAGAGCGAAGCGATCGATTACATCGGCAGAAGAGTGGCGCCCGGTCAAAGCAGGGAATACAGATTGCAAAGGGCAGAGCAAGTAATAGATCAGTAT
>CAZVXC010000167.1:0-314 GCA_964631435.1 uncultured archaeon
TCTGTCCATAACAGCTTTGAGCTGTGCCGAAACTCCGCTGTTGTAAACCGGAGTTGCCATTATTATTCCCCTCGCATCCTTAAGCATCGGGTAAAGCTCTTGCATATCATCCTCTATTCTGCAGGTTTTGTGCTTCAGGCAGTAATCGCAGTGCTGACAGAAATTGATTTCCTTTCCCCTTACGCTGAAAAAATTTGTTTCGAAGCCGAAATCACTTAACATCTCCAGAGCTTTGTTTAGGACGAACTCAGTCGCTTTTTTTCTCGGACTTCCGCATATGCCTAAGATCATTTCGCAAGTTCAACTCCCTTCTT
>CAZVXC010000167.1:324-2784 GCA_964631435.1 uncultured archaeon
AAAAGCTTTCTCAAGTTCCTCATCGCTCGGTTTGAATTTTACTGCGAGAGGTTCGATCAAATCAAATTTAAGCTCCTCAAGGATTTTCACGATCTCCTTAATCGCAGCCCCGTTCCATCCGTAAGAGCCGAAAGCTAAGGCTCTCTTATTCTTCGGCTTCAATCCTTTGAGATATGCTAAGAAACCGGCTATAGGTGGGAATATTCCGTTATGTATCGTTGGAGAGCCGATTGCTATGGCTTTTGCGTCGAGAATTTCTGTAACAATCTCAGCCCAAGAATCCTTTCTCGAATGGAATAATCTTACCTCAGCTTTCGTAGATGCTCCATCTGCTATCGCTTTCGCAATCTTCTCAGTAGAATGCCACATCGTGTCATAAACTATTACAACCTTGTTCTCAGCCTCAAAATTGGCCCACTTCAAATAGGCATCGATTATAGCTTTAGGATTCCTCCATATAACCCCATGACTCGGTGCTATTATGCTTATCTCAACATCTTTAACCTCCTCAAGCTTTCTTTTAACGAGGTTTGATAGGGGCATGAGAATGTTCGCATAATACATCTTAGCCCATTTCAAAGCCTCATCCACGCCTAAGTCTTCGTCAAACCTCTCTTCAGATGCCACATGCTGGCCGAAAGCGTCGTTTGAGAACAAAATCTTGTCTTCAACTGCATAAGTCGCCATGCTGTCCGGCCAATGTAGCATCGTCATGTCGATAAAGCTGAGAGTTCTCTTTCCAATGCTTATCGTGTCTCCGTGCTTTACAACCTCTATTTCCCATTCTTTGCAGTCATAATACTTGCATAAACCCTCCTTCGCTCTTTCGGAGCAGAGAATCTTTGCATCCTTTGCAAATTTCATCAACGCTGGCAGTCCGCTTGAATGGTCTGGCTCTATGTGATTAACAACGACGTAATCGATTTTCGATGTCAGCTTTTTGATCTTGTTTATCTGTTCGTTCGCAAACTTATGCTTCACCGCATCTATCACAACAGTTTTCTCATCTCTTATAAGGTATGAGTTGTATGTCAAACCTCTCGGTGTTCTGAAGTTATGGAAATCCCTTTCATCCCAATCTATCACACCGACCCAAAATATATCCTCCTTGATCTCCATATTTATCCCTCTAAGTGGACGCTCGCAGTCTTCGGCGTCTTCCCTTTCACGACGTTGTGATAGTATTCGTATGTCATAACTTCTCCATCTTCGATCACATCCGCATCGACAACTTGCCCGATGAAGAGGGTGTGCGTTCCCACGTCTAAGCTCTTATTGACCTCCGCTTCTAAGTATGCAACAGCATTCTCAAGGACTATAGGTGCTTTAGTCTTCCCCAGCTTGTAATTTATCCCTTCGAATTTGTTAAAATCTTTTGATGATCTGAATCCGAACCTGCCTATGAATTCGAGCGTCGCATTCTTGCTTAATATCGAGACAGCGAAAACCTTGCTCTTTTCAACAGCCTCATGTGTAGTATTCTGCTTATTCAAGCATACAGCCACTTGTATTGGATCTGAAGTAACCTGAAAGACGGTATTTGCGATCTGACCGCGCAGCTTTCCATCCAAGACAGATGAAACAATATACATTCCGTAGCTTATCTTGTAGAGAGCTTTTACATCCATGATTCCACCTTAAAGGGATAGCAAATCCTGAGCTACGTAATAAGATTTCGGATGACCACAGCTCGGACACTTCTCTGGCGGCTCAGTTCCGTAATGGACGTATCCGCACTCCAAGCAAACCCATGCAACTTCTTTATCCCTCTTAAAGAACGTCCCAGCCTCGATCTCTTCAAGCAGTCTCCTGTATCTCTTTTCGTGATGTTCCTCAGCTCTCGCAATAGCTTTCAACCTTTCCGCAATCTCTTTATACCCCTCTTTCTCGGCAATTTCTGCAAACGTCGGATACATCTCCTTGTTTTCATAGTTTTCTCCGGCTATGGCTGTCTTAAGATTATCAACTGTGCTTCCCCAGACTATCGGTGCTTCAGCCTCAACAACTACCTTTTCGCTATCTCCTCTAAGCTCCTGAATAAATTTCAACAAATTCTCAGCATGCTCCTTTTCATTCTCAGCAGTCTCCAAAAAAACCCTCTGGACGAATACATATCCCTCATCTTTCGCAACCTTCGCGTAGAAGGTGTAGCGATTTCTCGCCATGCTTTCTCCAATAAAAGCCTTTACCAAATTATTTAAAGTCTCCATACTACCACCTCAAAACGATAAAATATCCTTCGAGACGAAATAATAATACATCGCTCCACAATTCGGACACGCCTTTGGAGGCTCACGCCCTTTGTGGACGTATCCGCAAACTAAGCACATCCACTCAACTTCTTCATCCCTCTTAAAAAATTTCCCACTTTCGAGAAGATCGAGTATCTTAGAAAATTTCGTATAATGCGAGTTTTCTATTTCTGCGAGTGTTCTTAACTTATTTGCGACATCTTTGTAT
>CAZVXC010000168.1:0-1817 GCA_964631435.1 uncultured archaeon
ACCGAAGGTGCTTTCACACCCTCTCTTTCAGCTATTTCGACGATGTTTGATAACTTGCCTAAAACTACTCTCTGATCCGGCAAAGTTCCTTTCTCGATAATCGCAACGGGGGTCTCAGGATTCTTTCCATGATTTAAAAGCCTCTCAACGTTAGCTTTCAGATTCGAGATTCCCATTAGAATTACGATTGTCGCATTTAACTTAGCCAATGCATCCCAGTTTAGCCTCTCTTTAATCTGCTTTCCGGTTATAAAAACGACCGCAGGATCGAAGCTTCTGTGAGTTACAGGTATCCCTGCGTAAGCTGGGGCTGCTATTGCTGAGCTTATTCCGGGTATGACTTCGAAATCGATCTTATTTTTTGCCAAGACTTCGATCTCCTCACCCCCTCTTCCGAAGATGAAGGGATCACCGCCCTTGAGTCTGACAACATTTTTTCCTTCTTTCGCAAGCTTAACGATCAATTCATTTATCTCATCCTGCTTTTTCTTATGCTTGCCGCATCTCTTCCCAACATCTATAAGCTCAGCCTTAGACTTCTTTAAAATCTCTTTTACTCCATCGCCTATAAGCTCGTCATATAAGATAACATCCGCATCCATTATCGCTTTTAACGCTTTCAGCGTTAGCAACTCAGGATCTCCCGGACCAGCACCGACTATATAGACTTTCATATATGCTCCTTTAAATTTCTCGCTATTTCTTTTGCTTCCTTAATGGGATCGCTCCTGCTAAGCTTCTCATCAACCCTTATCTCTCTACCGCCCTTTATTATCTGAACGATCAGCCTAACATTTCTTTTGCATTCAGCGTATATTCCTGCAGGAATTGCACAACCTATTCCGAGTTCTCTCATCACAGCTCTCTCAACCTCAGCCTCAATCCAAGTTTCCTCGTGGTTTAAAAAGCTTGCAAGCTCTTCTTCGCCTTTCCTTGTTTGAACAGCGATGATTCCCTGATTTGCCGATGGGACGAAGGTTTCAATTGGCAGCCTTTGATAATCGATATCCAATCCGAGCCTTATTATTCCCGCCTCAGCAAGAACTATCGCATCATACATCCCTTCTTTAAGTTTTCTGATCCTCGTATCCACATTACCCCTTATATTTTCAAATCTCAAGTCGTTTCTGTAGAGATTAAGCTGTGCTCTCCTCCTTAGACTTGACGTTCCTATTACTGCATTCTTCTCTATTTCATCCAAGCTCTTTTTATCTCTCGATATGAAAGCGTCATTCGCAGAATCTCTTTTCAGCACAGCCGAAACTGTTATGCCCTCAAGCATCTTGCTCGGTATATCTTTGTAGCTGTGAACGGCTAAGTCAATGTGGCGTTTCGCAAGAGCATGTTCTAAGCTTCTGACAAAGGCTCCGGAGCCTTTGAATTCGTAAAGCGGCTTATCTTTCATTATGTCTCCGGAACTCTTTATTATCTTAACCTCTACCTCATATCCTTCTTTAACGAGTGAATTGATAACTCTTTCCGTCTGAGCTAATGCTAATTTGCTCCCCCTTGTTCCCACTACAATTCTTTCAGACATTCTATCATCGCATCCACACTTCTACTTATATCCTCATCGCTGTGGGCGACGCTTATAAAGCAAACCTCATACTGGGATGGTGGTATGAATACTCCTTTCTTAAGGAGCTTCCAGTAAAATCTAAGATACTTCTCCTTATCAAGCCTTAAAGCATCTGCATAATTTCTCGGCTTTTTTCCGAAGTATATGCAGAAAATCGATGCTATCCCATCTATTTCGCATCCGTAATCTTTTAAGCTCTCAACGATCATCCGCATCTTCCTCTCAAGATCATCGTATG
>CAZVXC010000168.1:1827-2780 GCA_964631435.1 uncultured archaeon
ATTCTTACCGTCGTTATGCCTGCTGTGAGAGAGATAGGATTTCCGCTAAATGTTCCGGCCTGATAGACGTTGCCAGAAGGCGCGAAATTCTCCATGATGTCTTTTCTTCCTCCGATTATTCCTATGGGGAAGCCTCCTCCAGCTATCTTTCCGAGAGTGGTTATATCGGCTTTGATGTTGTAATACTGCTGAGCACCGCCCAATGATAGTCTGAATCCAGTTATTACTTCATCGAATATAAGCAAAACATCGTTCTCCTTCGTTATCTTTCTGACCTCTCTTAGATAATCCTTCTCAGGTTTTATGAGCGATGCATTACCCATTACGGGTTCGAGTATTAGCGCTGCCAAGCTTTCTCTGTTTTTCTCTATCACATCGCTTAAACTTTCGATGTCATTGTAAGGGACTTGCAACGTATTTTCTACAAAGCTTTCTGGAACTCCGGCAGAATTCGGAATGCTGAATGTCGTTGCTCCGCTTCCAGCTTTTACAAGAACGGCATCATGTGCACCGTGAAAGCTCCCCTCTATTTTAACAATCTTATCTCTGCCCGTATAACCTCTCGCAAGTCTTAATGCAGCCATAGTTGCTTCGCTTCCCGTATTTGTGAATCTTACCATCTCTATTGACGGAAAAATCTTTGTTATAAGTTCCGCATATTCTACTTCAAGCTCGATCGGCGTCCCGTATAGCCACCCTTTTTCGAGCTGATGTTCGACAGCTTTTTTCACCTCTTCATTGGCATGTCCCAGAATTAAAGGGCCGTATGCTAAGCAGTAATCTATGAACTCATTTCCATCCACATCGTAAATTTTCGAACCCTTAGCTTTCGAGGTATAAAATGGAAACGGCTTTACAGCCCTTACCGGAGAGCTAACACCTGACGGCATCAGATTGATCGCTTTCTCGTATAGCTCTTTGGATTTCTCAAATTTCATGATTTGCTTTTGATG
>CAZVXC010000169.1:0-2745 GCA_964631435.1 uncultured archaeon
AGATGGAAGAATTCGAGATGGAAGGTGTTCCGAAATACTTCTGCACCCTTGATGCTATGAAAAGAAGATTTATCGTATTGATGCTCATGATTTTCTCAGCCTTCGTTATTTTCATAAGTGTCGAAGCATTCAGCGAAGGGTTGCTGAGGACGGCAAAGCTGTTGAACATCGATGAGTTCCTCGTTGTTCAGTGGATCGCACCGCTTGCGAGCGAAGCTCCTGAGTTCATCGTAGCACTCTATCTCGTAAGAAAGCTGAGAGTCTCGGCAAGTCTGAACGCATTGATATCTTCGAAGGTAAATCAATGGACACTACTCATAGGAACGTTAGCTGTAATTTTAAGCATCTCATCAATGAAATTCTCAGCTCTGCCTTTGGATATGCGGCAAAGAGAGGAAATTCTTCTGACAGCCTCACAATCACTATTCGCTATATCCTTAATCTTAGACAAAAAAATCAGGCTGTTAGAGGCGATTTCGCTGCTTTTTCTATTCCTGATTCAGATTATCTTCCCGTCGGTTTTGTTGAGATACGTTATCAGCTTCATATACATAGCTCTCGCGATTCCGATGATGATCAGAAATAGAAAAGAGGTTATTTCGGTGATTAGATACATCAAAGCCTTAGCGATGCGTTAGCCGCTATGAATTCGAAGATTAGCTTTGCCGCAAGAGTTTGCGTTATCTTATTCTCATCCGGTATTATTTCGGTTACGTCGAAAGCTATAACCCTCTCCGCAATCTCATCGATTACTCGTAGAGCATCTAAGGGGGATATACCGAAAGGTTCTGGTGTTGAAACTCCCGGTGCGTAGCAGGGATCGAACACATCGAAATCTAAGGAGAGGTATATTCTTTCCTTACTCTCAAGACTATCGAGGAGATCGTCGAATCCGTAATCTATTAAATCCCAAGAGTAATACACCTCTATTCCACTTTTCTCTGCGAAATCCCTTTCCTCTTTTGTTCCGCTACGAACGCCAGCAATTATCACATCGTCCGCAAGCTCTAAGACACGCCTCGTTGTGCAAGCGTGGTTGTATGGATTCGAATCGAAGCTTTCTCTTAGATCAAAATGGGCGTCGAAGACTAAGAAAACGAAGTTTTCGATATTCCTTGCGAGCATGTAGCTTATAGAATGCTCACCACCGATCGCTATTGGCAAACCCTTAGCTTCCTCAAGGAATTTTGAGACTCTCTCAGCTATTTCCTCAAAATTTCCATCGCAATTTATATTTCCGCCATCTGCGACTCTAACAAAATCGAGATCGTAATCGAAATAGAGAGAGTAGCTTTCGAGATTCCAGCTCGCTTCTCTTATCGCATTCGGAGCAAAGCGTGATCCGGGCTTGAAGGATTGAGTTGAATCATACGGAATTCCGAAGATCACGAAATCTGCATCGTTGATTGAAGAATTTGAAAGGGCGAAGAAATTATCTATATGCATCTCACTTCTCCGCTATTTTCCTCTTTCCGAGAGATTCTAAGTAAACTATCTCCTCTCCAGGTTGAACTTTATCAGCTACCTCCTCGCCAAATTCTATCTCAAACGTCTCGTATGTTTCCAAATCCATGAGCTGAGCCACGTTACCTGTAACGCTGATAACCTGTGCCCTCTTCCTTTCAACAATTGGGACGTAAATCTTAGCTGTAACGGGCTGAACTATGCTTCTTTTCTGCTTATCGAATATTCCTATCGCATCTATTCTTGCCTTAGCTGCTCCATGCTTTCCCGGCTTGCTTATTGATATGCTGACAATTTCGCAAGGCTCATCATCGATTATGACATAGCCCCCCTCTCTAAGCTGTCTAACTTCAACCTGCTGCTTCATGGGATTTGGGATTGCTGTTATAAATATAAGTTTTTCCGAACTAATTCTTCAAATGCTGTTTATCCGGTTCTCTGTTATAATTGCATCCCTCTTATAGAGCTCTCTGTTATCCGTATTAAATTCAGGCTTCATGCTTACAGAGATTTTTGAAAGATCAACAAGTTTCCAGCCTGTTGTCCTAAATACTTTCGGTTGAACTTCTTCGATGATAAAACCAAGCAGTAGATGATGCCCATCAGAAGTGATCTTCTTTTTTGTGTTTTCTAATGGAGTAAAAAAGAAATCTCTCGGAGATCCGTATTCTGGGCGGGTTGTCGCTTTTATCTCCAGAAATGTCGTTCTTCCAAACGTATCGACTATTTTCTCATCTGGATATCCCATTTCCTTTAGATGAATAACATTGGTTATCACTCTCATCTTACTTTTGATCTCTTCAAACTTCTTTGGGAAAATGTACTCTAAAAACACACTAACTTCATTTGGTCTAAACGTTTTTGTTGATTTTTTTTCCTAACCTTTTTGTATTCGTCAGGAGTTATCATTTTTTTTACTGTAATCATACATTATCCCATTTGCTATCACTTCTATATCAGATATGAGGTCTCTATCTGCTTTTTCTTTCATATCTACTGGCTTAACGATCTTATCTGTCGCCGATTCAACGACAATTGTGAAAGGTATATTCGTAAAAGCTTCTAAAATTTTCTGGACTATCTTCCTGTATTCTTCTATTTCTGTCATCGTATCACCTTTTTGAATATTAGTATCTTTTCATCTTGAATAACATTGTATAATCCATATATTATTTTGTCCAGCATCTTTATGAGCCTAAAACCAATTTTTTGACAGTAATCCACTGTGAATTTGACAGTGTCGATGACTTTGCCTCTGTATGTGGCATTTCCTATTATTAC
>CAZVXC010000170.1:0-2695 GCA_964631435.1 uncultured archaeon
ATCTTCATATTCCGGTTTTACGCTAATTATTTTCCCACCTATCTTGGATTCCTTCACATGAATCTCGTATTTCTTCCCACTAACTTCGATTTGAATTTTCTTTTTTGCTCTTTCAGCGATTAATCTCGGAGTCTCGTAAATTCTGACACCTATCGTTCCGGTTTCTTCCATAAGAAGCTCTACAATTCTCTCATAATCTTTATGCGTAGCTATGGCAGATATTATGCTAACAGGTCTGTTTTTCTTTCCCATAGCCTGTGTAACAAAAACATCTATCGCTCCTTCGTTCAGAAGTTTGTTTATAACGTAACCTATTATCTCCCCGCTTACATCATCCACATTCGTTTCTATCATAACGATCCTATCGTTAACAGCCCTGAATTCCTCCCCTTCTATGACTCTCAGAACGTTAAGCAGATTATCCACCCTCATCTTTCCCGCTCCGTATCCGACCCTTATTGGCGTCATCGGTGGAATGAAATCAATAACCGATTTCGCTATATTCGTTAATAGCGCCGCACCGGTGGGTGTCGTTAATTCAGCATTAACATTGAAATTCGAAAACTTGAATCTGTGCTTCCTCAAAATTTCGAGAGTTGCGGGAGCTGGAACGGTAATCTTTCCGTGATCTATGTTGATGAATCCGCTACCTATTAAAGGCGGCGTCGCATATATATCTGCTTCGAAAAATCCATACTTATCGAGTATCGCAACGCTGCCTACGACATCGAAGACTGTGTCGAGCGATGCAATCTCATGCAGATGGAAATTCCCCTTATGCAATCTCTTCTCAGCTTCTATCAGGTCGTTTATAACATCGTTGATAATGCTAATCCCAAATTCGGACACATCCATGTTTTTTGCAACGGTATTTACTGCTTTCAAAAGTTCATTCGGCTGACTCAATCTTCGCTCTTCCATCTCTATATCGATGCTCTTAGCTCTAATTCCGACGTCCTCTTCTCTAAGCCTAACCTTAAATTTTTTGCAATTTTCAAGCTTTCCTATTTCGCTCTCAAGATCGCTTAGCAAATCTGAATCTCCGGTCAAGTCTATGAGAGATGCGAGAAGCATATCTCCCGCTATGCCGGAGTTCCTTGCATCGATTACCAGAACTTTCATAGCAATCTTAAGAATAAAAAAATTATACAAGATTTTCCTTTCCAAGCATCTCGTAAATCATCTTCGCAAGCCTTGCAACCTCTTTTGCATTGTTCCTCCCTCCCGGAATCGCTCTTGTTAAATAAGCTCCTTTCTCAGCTTTCTTCGCAGCATCATCCACATCATTTCCAAGAATTGCTGCGACAGCCGCTGGAACTGTTATATTTATTATCGTATGCCCTATGTATTGCAGTTCCTGAGCTAAAACGGCTCCGGCAAATAAGGCTGTAGCGTAATCGGGATCATCTCTCCCTTTTCCTTCGATAGCAAATTCTGGGACTGCTTTTGCTGAAAGATTTTCGATGTGATACTTTTTGCCATCTATACTTATGTCGTAAGATATGTATGAGTCAAATCCCCAGAATTTCTTAGTAAATCCATCAGTTCTTCTCGCCTGAGGTCTTAGCTCTGTAAATCTCAGCTCTATCTTCTTTCCTGTGAATGCTGAGAGGATTGCCGATCCCCTTTCCTCGACGTAAGCCTTTCTTTCATCATCAAGTGCTTTTGCAACTTCTTCAATGTCCTTTCCCCCCTTCATCATCTCATACGCCTTAGCAGCTCTTCTGTAAATCGCCCTGTCTCTGACATCCTCGCTCGCAAGCATGCAGGCTCTCGTGATCGGCCCCCTCTTGACCTCTTCAGCTTTTCTCGCAATTGTATTTAAAGCACAAAGTGCCATTTCTGGGTCTATGAATGAATTGAGCTTATACTTCTTGATCTCCTCAGCAACCTTGTATATATCTCCGTATTTCAGCATCAGTCTTATAGCCGGAACGACATCTCCGCATAGATGCCCCAATGGCGGATTTACGGGGCCTCCTGAGAAACCTGCACCGATTATTGGGGATTCTTCGAATCCTGCGAAGATTTCATTTAAAGCCATAGAGCCTATTACCGATGGTCCGCCTATATCCTTAAGGATTAGCCCGAAATCGCCTATAACTCTTGCCGTATCGAATTCCTCTCTCGTCCCTCTCATATGCAATTTCTCAGGCAGCTTTGCCGCTTCAATGGCACCTAAGCCGGCGAGATATGCAGAATCTACGCTTCCGAAAACACCGTATTCTTCGCCGAGAAACGCATCTGGATGAACGATCTCCATAGCGACTGTAGCACCGATTAATGCTGGCCAAAGCGGGTAAGGCGTTATTCCTGCTCCTTCCATAGCCTTCATCATAGCCTCCGTTCCGACTTTGGCAGCATTTTTAGCAAGCTCAGGAATGTTTATATCCTCACCGAGTGCGCTGTGGCCGTATATTGCTCCTCCCGCAATGAAAGGAGGCAGAACTGCTCCATCAACTTTCGTAAGCTTCTTGTTTAGCAACTCTTCGTAAACCGCTTTGTATGCTGGAAAAGCGGGAATTCTGTGGGTAAATTTGTTCGTAACCAAAGCTATGCCGCTCGTTCTACAAGCACCCGCATGCATCCTCGCCATGGCTCCGAGCTTTCTGTTGGCCATAGGAACGCCTGCTCTTGCTGCTGCTCCTGAGAAATATGCTAAAGCCGCAACGATCAATGCGGCATTCTCTGGAGA
>CAZVXC010000171.1:0-2677 GCA_964631435.1 uncultured archaeon
CATGAATAGGACATCCGCAAGCTCCTCCTCTATATTCTTAATTTCTTTTTTTCTAACTGCTTCCGCAAGCTCACCGACCTCCTCGAATAGAACCGCTAACAAAAAAAGTTCTCCCGATTTTTTGTCGAGTTCGTAATATCTTCCCCTGATCTTCTCTCTAATTTCCCGAAGTTCCATGATCAATAATGTGCTGGACTTAATATAGTTACTACTATCAGAGTAACAATACCTGCGAGTATCATTCTCACCCCAGATTTGATCATGTTGTCTTTCGAAACTTTTCCCATTCCAACACCGACTAAGAATAAGAGTAGCATACCGATAGCCAATGCTAACATAAACGCCAGCTTTTCCGGGAAGAAGATGTATGGTATTAGCGGCGTTATCCCAGCCGGTATAGGTGCAAAAGCATGGACGAAAGACGATACCTTCGTTGCAAACATGTGAGCCTCCTCGATGAGACAATGCTCCTCATTCAGCTTTAAAAGTGCTTTTCTCTTCTCCATAGCCATTAATCTCTGTTCAACCCTTTCAGCCTCATAAGCCCCCCATCCGCTTGAGATTCCCAATGCGAGAGAGGTTGCAACGCCTGCGGAAAGAATCAAGCTCTTACTCGCCTCTCCGCTGAGATGTGCACCGAGAACCATGCCCATAACAGTTAAAACACCATCAAAAAAACCGATCACAAAATACCTCCTCGAGATAGACGATAGATCGGTCATTTCAGCATATATCTTATATTTCCTGAGTTTCTCCTCAAGCTCACCTCTTATCCGCATTTTTTTATTTTCACCTCATCTAAGATTTTTTAAATTCAATGCGTCATCTAAGTTTATGAAACTTTTCGAAACCATGCGAAAGGATGTTGTCGAAATTGAATTAGGCAAAGAGGTAAGGATGTATGTATGCGGAATTACGGCATACGATTACTCTCATATCGGGCATGCGAGAAGTTCCGTAATTTTCGATACGTTAAGAAGATTCCTTGAATTTAAAGGGCACAGAGTTAAGATGGTGCAAAATTTTACGGACATAGATGATAAAATAATAAAAAGAGCTTTAAGAGACGGAAAGACAGCATTGGAAATCTCAAGTAAATACATCGAAGAATTTCTGAGAGATGCTGAGGATTTAAATCTCATAGAATGCATTAGACCGAAAGTGTCGGAATACATTCCGGAGATCATAGAAGCTGTTAAAAAGCTGATAGAAAAAGGGTATGCATATACGGTTGAGAAGGAGAATGGATACGACGTCTATTTCCACGTTCCGAAGTTTGAGAGCTACGGCAAGCTCTCTGGGTTCACGACTGAGGAAATGAATGTTCACAGAATCGAACCTGATCCGCTGAAAAAGGATCCGAGAGATTTTGCCTTATGGAAGGCAGCGAAAGAAGAAGATTTCATAGCGAAATCTTATTTCGAATCTCCATGGGGGCTGGGAAGACCGGGATGGCACATAGAATGCAGTATCATGTCTTCAGATATCTTAGGCATCCCTTTCGACATTCATGGTGGCGGAAAGGATTTAATATTCCCTCATCATGAGAACGAAAGAGCTCAAAGCTATGCCCTTTTCGATGTCGAACCGGTAAGATACTGGATTCATAACGATTTCGTTACTGTTAAGGGAGAGAAGATGAGCAAAAGCTTGGGGAACATTGTTAGAATAAGGGATGTCGTAAAAAAATTCGGGGGACTTGTGCTGAGGTATTTCCTGCTTACGGCACATTACACTAAGCCGCTCGATTATTCTGAAGAGAAAATGGGAGATGCGAAAAAGTCTTACGAATATCTGATTAACACTCTTAAAGCGATCGACATGGAGATGGCGTATATAAAAACTTTTGATGTCGAAAGGGATGGAAAAGCTTACGAAAGCCACATCAAAGCGTTTGTTAATGCCTTAGAGGATGATTTCAATACGCCGAAAGCTTTAGCGATTCTTCATGATTTTGCATCGTATGCAAACAGGAATCTATTCGATTTAGACTTAAAAGCCCTTGAAAATATCTTCGATGAATTTTACACGATGCTCGATATCTTAGGACTAATTAAGCATTACGTTAGAGTCCCTATTCTCGGTGAGGAGGAGAAAGAACTAATAATCGAAAGAGAAATGGCAAGGAGGGAGAAAAAATTTGAGAAGGCTGATTCGATAAGAGATTATTTCAGAAGTAAAGGATTGAGGCTTATAGACACCAAGCACGGAACGAGATGGTTTAAAGCTTATTAATTAAGTCTTCAGATTTTTCGCAATTTTAAGATTCCGATAGGCTGTTTAATTCAAAATCCAATTGAGAGTAACAAAGAAAACACGAATATGTAGTTTCACCAGGATGTGTCCGTTTAGTGTCATTTTATATGCTACATAAATAAGCCGTTCAGGTGTATATATTTCGAAAATAAGGCATATTCGTTGTTAATCTATCGATATTACAGGAGATTCTGTATATGCCCATATATATACAGCCAAAAAATAAGATATATCAAGTGGCAGCTTTCTATAGACTATCACTCCAAATTCATTAAGCATTCCTTCGTCGGTGGCTTAAACGTGCTTATTTCATTGAGCCTCATCTATTTCTGATAGCAATAAATTATTTAATTAAAATTATTAAATTATTAAAATTAATTAAATCAATCATTGGTCTTTTTCTTAATGACAACTATATCTC
>CAZVXC010000172.1:0-2656 GCA_964631435.1 uncultured archaeon
TTCCAACGCTGAGCGATGATTTCACAGCCGTCTTCGCGGGATATCCGAACGTTGGAAAATCAAGCATAATAGCGGAGATTTCGAGTGTCAAGCCAGAGATTGCGAGTTATCCTTTCACAACGAAAGAGATATTCGTCGGATACATAGATGAAGATGTAAGGATACAGATCATCGACACTCCCGGTTTGCTTGATAGACCGCTCGAAAGAAGAAATTTCATCGAAAGAAAGGCAATCTCAGCATTAAATCATTTAGCTGATACGATAATTTTCGTGATAGATCCGACTGAGACGTGCGGATATCAGATGAAAAAGCAGCTAAGTCTCCTTGAAAGCATAAAAGAGCAGTTTAAGATGCCGATTATTGAGATTTATAGCAAGGCGGATTTACATGATAGAAGAGATAGATTGGCGATCTCGATTGTAACGAAGGAGGGAATTAAAGAGCTAATCGAGATTTTAAAATCAATGGCAAAAGAGAAAGCCGATAAGGTAGCCGATTATAGCTCCGGTGTTCAGGAAAGGTAAGCCCGCGTGTGCACCGCCCTTCTTTTCGATGTAATTCATCAGAATTATCAAACCGACGTAGCCGAAAGCAATCGTTAGCATCGCCTGAACTAAGCAGTGGTTGAAGAAGAACGCTGAGACCGCGAGGATATTCGGGATAACAACATCTCCGACACCCATTATCGCATTCTTATCCCTTCGGGGTATGATAAAGAGAATCGGGATGCTTAATTCTGATACGCTGTCAGCGAGTTTAAGCATGTGTCCGGTCTTATATACGGCGATGAAGTCGTAGATTGCAAGGGCAAGCAGTAAAATTATCGCTGGTAGTGGTTCGAAGCTTATGCCGAATATTGCTGTTATGGATGCAGCTATCAATAAAGCAGATAAATTGATCACGATCCAATTTCTCTTCTTAATCAAGAGATACAGAAGGATTAAGGATAGCACGAAGGAAAGATAGCCGAAGAAGGGTGTGAAAGCGTAGATATACGTTAAGAAGATCAGAATGTAGAAAATGACTTTGAGGAACCCCTTAAACTTTGCAAGCAAGAGTATGAATACTGTGAAGCCTATGATCATGAGGAAGTAGTATATCGAATTCGTAACCTCCGCAGGGTTTTCGAAGGCTTTTACGCCCGCTTCAGCGTAGTGTGGAGATATCGCTATGGAAAATATTCCGGTAAGTATGTAGAACGCTGAAAGGATGTATCTCTCTCTCATCAAAATCTAACCTTAACCTTTTCACCTTTCGCCAAAGCGAGCTTCAAAGCCTTTCCAGCATCTCTATCCTTCCTAACCCTTATCACCCCCTTTCTACCGACTTCAGCCGTTAAGAGATATTTATCCCCGATGTAAACATCCACCCTTTTTCCTTCGAGTCCCTGAGCGTTTATGATATAATGCTTAGCTTTCTCATCAACCCTAACCTCCATCTCGTTTTTTCTCTCGATTTTTAAAGGTTCGACATCGATGCTAATGCCGAGTTCCTCTTCTATCTGCCTTATCCTTTTTCCTTTCCTTCCGATTAAATACGGAATTTCATCTTCAGCTACCCTTATTATCGCCTTCTTGCCGCTTACAGGAACTATTTCGTAAGCTGAAACGATATCTTTTATTTTGCTTTCGATAGCATATTTAAGCAATTTGTTTTCTTCGCTCTCCTCAACCGGCATTACAACAACCTGCTCGCCGTATGTATATATTTCGTATTCAACCTTCTTCGTCTCGAAATCCATGACCTCTATAACCGGTCTCGCCAAATCAGCTTCGACCATTCCGTGAGGGACTTTTACCGTGAATTTAAGCTCATAAACCTTTTCAACCTTACCGGCGTTTATGAAAATTACCGTATCCACAACCTGAGGAATGACTCCGAGATCGACTCTGCCTATCATCCTCTGAATCGCATCTATCGCTCTCGTCGCATGAGTTACACCGATCATTCCCACTCCTGCAAGTCTCATATCAGCGAAAACTTGGAAATCCGTCGTCTTACGGAGTTCATCGTATATCGTATAATCTGGTCTCACCAAAAGCAGAACATCCGCTGTTAAGCTCATATTCCCTTCCAAGGGTGCATACTGAGTTATCTCATCTCTAACCATTAAATCTCTCGGACTCTCCATAGTCTTTACTATGTAACCGTTTTCGAGGAGGTAATTCGCCACGCTTGCTGCGAAAGTTGATTTGCCTGCTCCGGGAGGACCGGAGATCAGTATTCCTCTCTGCTTTTCGATAAACCTCTTCTTCAACTCCTCACTTAATCCGTATTCGTCGAGCGTAACCTTAGCTACCGGTCTAACTGCCGTTATCTCCATTCTATCTGCGAACGGTTTCTCTGCTATCGCAATCCTTAAATCTCTGAGCTGAACTACTGTAACGCCTTTTCTTTCGATCTCTATGCTGCTATCCTCATCCTGACTTGCCGCTTCTATGATCTCATGTGCTATCTCTCTAAGCTCCTCAATCGTCATAGGCTCATCTGTAATCTTCACAAGCTTTAATTCCCCTATCTTTCCCCTCTTTGCATAGACTTCAACACCTTCCCTCAGATGGACGCTCGCAGTATCTTCAGTGAAGAACTTCATTATCTTCGTCTCCTCAGGATTTACGCTCTCTTTCTTGATGTAAATTGCCTCGATCCCCTT
>CAZVXC010000173.1:0-991 GCA_964631435.1 uncultured archaeon
TTATAAGCGAGGATGAGGCTGAAAAGATGCTCGATTTTATAAGCATGAAAAGAGAACTATGGTTCAAGCTTTTCGAGCTAAAAAATTGGGTATTGTTTTTGAATCTACTTGGAAAAGCGATTGAAAATTCAAAGGATGAGGCTGAGAAGGTTATAGATGATGCGATAGATAGGCTAAGGAGATTTGGAAAATATTAAATATATCGGCATCCGATATAGTTTAGAGGTGAAACATTGAGGGCGGTATTAGCGATAGTAGCCTTAATCTTGCTAATGAATGTTGCGAACGCAACAGAATTCCATTTATCAATTGTTGGGGATGGCAAATTGCATCCGGGAGATGATAGATATATAACGATTTTAATTGAGAACGAAGGAGAAGTAACGAATTTTCCGCTCAATGAAAATACATCCCAGCTATTGCCGTTGATAACGATGGCTAAGGATTTGAGAGTTGAAATTCAACAAAGCCTAATACCGATCAAAGTTGAAACGGTAAATCCACAGCTCATAGGCGATTTGCCAGCGGGAAGGGTTGCAAAAGCAACTTTCAGAATTAAAGTAGATGAGAATGCGAAACTCGGAGAATACAGGATACCTGTCAAGTTGGAATATACAAAGGTTTCCTACACTATCACACCATCTGGAGCGCTTATATCTTATATCAGAGATGAATGCGATATAGAATATGTGAAAATCGAAATAACGAAGAAGGATTACGACTTCAGCGTTGTCTCGCTTAATTCATCGCTAAAAACAGGTCAGGAAGGTGTCGTGAGCGTCGAAATCAAGAATACCGGAAACAATAAGATTTACAATGCAACCCTCTATATAAATACAACCCCTCCTCTAATCCCGAATCCAAAAGCTATGTCAGCTTATCTCGGAGATATTGATGTTAATAAGAAAGTTAAGGCTTCATTCAAAGTATATGTGATGAGCGGAGCTCTTAATCAGAGTTATCCTGCGAAGCTTATTCTAAGATTTAAAAC
>CAZVXC010000173.1:1001-2634 GCA_964631435.1 uncultured archaeon
CCAGTGGTTCTATATAAAACGATTGGTGTGAAAGTTGTCAATAACGATTTGTTCAAGATAGTTGAGATTAGAAGCTTTCTGACACCATCAAAAGTCATTCCGATGCATTACCCCCAGCAGACGTCATATCCGATGTTAAATCCGATGCATTATCCGCAACAAACATCATATCAGATGTCAAAGCCAAAAATGCAGAGTTCTCAGCTCACAACGATTCCTTCAATTGGCTTCGTATCTGTAAAGATCAAAAATCTTGGTGGAGATTTGAGAGATGCTATCGCCATACTGGGTTTCGATACACCTCTCCTTCAAGCGGAAAACATGCCTTACATAGGTTACTTCAAGAAAGGAGAAACTAAGGAAGCTTTATTCTATGTCAAATCCCTTGCACCTCCCGGAAAGTATAGGGGATTCGTTGTGCTGAAATATAAGAACGAGCTTGGAGATGAAGAGATTAGCCAAAAAGAGTTCATAGAGGTTAATGTAGATTCGATAACAGGATTAAGAATTGTGAAAGTCGAGACAGAAAATGTAGGCGTCGGTTTAAGAGGAAGCTTAAATATTCTGATAAAGAATTGCATGAATAGCAGCGTGAGCAATGCTGAATTCGGAATAGTTTCTCCAGATCCATCTATAATCCCATTAAGCTCCGCATCATTCCTAACAGAACTAAAGCCTAGGGAAGCGAAGGAGATCAGATTCAGGATTTCCGTATCTGACGAAGCTATAAGCGGAACATACAATCTATATCTCATCGAAAGGTTCAGCCTAGGCAATGCGAAGGATTTGGTTAGTGTTACGAATTTCCCTATAGTTGTTCAGCCGAAAATGGCATATTTTGAGGTTCTCTCAATTAAGAGCGATTTGCATCCCGATGAGACTGGAGACGTTATAGTTAAAATAAAGAACGCCGGAAATTTGACGATTCATAATGGGATAGTTGAACTCGATGTTTCGACACCACTAACAATCGCAGGAGTGAGTTCGCTGAGCAGCATCATTGGAAAACCCCAGCCGGGCTTGTATTTCATAGGAACGCTAAAACCACAGGAGGTTGCGACAGCTAAGTTCAAAGTTGATGTTAGTAAAGATGCTGGAGCAGGCTATTACCCCGTTACGATCAGGATAAAATATTACGACAATGAGGGATACGTCCATCTGTCGAACCCGTTTACTCTATCAGTTGAGGTCAAAGAGAAGCCGTTGATAACGGGAGTTATGGCTATTGCGATAATCTTAGCATCAGTAGCTGTTGTAGCTGCGGCGAAATTTGCGAGAAAAAGGAAAGGACATGAGTGAATTAAAAAACTGGCTCGCATTAATCCCTGTCGGATTGGGGCTTTTCATGGTTTTGCTTGACGTAAGCGTCCTTAACGTCGCTTTGCCCAGAATCGCTGAGGACTTTCATGCAAGAATGTCAGACGTTCAGTGGATTCTGAATGCTTACACCTTAACAATGGTCGTCCTTCTGGTTCTTGCTGGAAGAATAGGTGATATGGTAAGAAGAGATCGCTATTTCATGGCTGGAATGGCTCTCTTCGCCTTCAGCAGCTTTTTATGTGCCCAATCTTGGGGGATATCTTCGTTGATAGCTTTCAGAGCACTTCAAGCCGTCGGAGGAGCAATGCTTAGC
>CAZVXC010000174.1:0-725 GCA_964631435.1 uncultured archaeon
TTAACCTTTTCCTATTCACTGGATGAGGTGCTGCATCATATTTTCTGAATAAAAATCTAACAAGTTTTTCTGCAACTCTCATACCCTTTTCATTCGGAACAATTAAAGGTGCATCTATCGCTATAAGTGCGTTCTCCATTCCGACATTCTGTTCGATATAATTTACAATTTCCTCATCAGAATAACAAATGGTTACGGCGACAAGACTCGCCTTACTTTCGTTCCCCTTTAAAATTGCTATGCCAGAGCAATTTTTCTCAGACCAAGCAAGGTCTATTCCGATGAATAACATTGTAAAGAATTATTGCTTTTTTATAGTTTTATCTTTCGGAACCACAAGAGAATCACCGAACGTTTGGCAGACATCTGAATATCCAGCGATTACTCTGACACAAATGCTTAAGAACAACACAAATATATACGCGTGTTGCTAACTTGCTTTAATCCCTCCAGATTTTCACTCTTCTTAATCTTTCCTATCCTCACTCCTTCCTTTTGAGTCAGCACAACCACTCCTTCGACTTTCCTTTACCATTATCATCTTACCACTGTAAGTCGGATAGTGAACACGAATCCCCCTAACAGGAATCTTATACCCCTTTATAACCCTCACAACATCTTTTACATACTTTTCGACTTTAGTCTTATCAGAGAGGATTCCGTAACTTTCTGGATAATTTTGTTTTAGCCATTCTCTAAACTCTCTACCGCTCGCTCTTAAATTT
>CAZVXC010000174.1:735-2616 GCA_964631435.1 uncultured archaeon
AAATTTAGAAACTCGAACAGGTAAAAAACCGTAAAATTCTTCGTCTCCTTGATTAATTCTTCAACGTCTATCAAATGGGGAATTATCGGAGAGATAAATGCGTAATTTCTGACACCTCTTTCATGAAGTTCTTTTAATGCGTCTATTCTTCTCTTATTACTCGAAGAAAAAGGTTCAACTATCCTCTTAATTCTTCCATCGAAATTGTTAATTGTTATCCCCACTTCTATATTGTAAAACTTCTCAAACAGAGCCATATCTCTTAAAACTAAAGTGGATTTAGTGAGGATACTAAGCTTCGTTTTCTTGTCCATATTCTCCAAAATTTTTCTGGTTATCATTAATTCTTTTTCAATCGGTTGATATGAGTCGCTAACACTACTCATACAAACCTGTCCTTTCACTTTTTCTTTTTTCACAAGTTCTGGAAGATTTTCTTTAACAACAATCCAATCCCCCCATCTTCCGTAATTATACCACTTACGCATGAATTTAGCATAACAGTATAAACAAGCGTGCTGACAGCCAACGTATTGATTTATAACGTAATCTGCTTCCGGAATTTTCGTTTTCGTGAAAGCTCTTTTAGCTTTAACCTTAACTATTCTCATCCTATCACATATTTCTAAAATTTTAGGTTAGTTTTTACTTTTTTTGTTCTCTTAATCATTTGGACTTAAAGGAGCTTTAAGAGTGGGAATGAAGCGAGGATCACTATGAGAGCGATTGCAATGATAGTGGTGAGAAAAATTCTGACGTTCTTTTTCCAGAGCTTTTCGCTGAGAACATTTAAATTTAGCGTTTTTGTAGAACTGCCATAAACGATTAATACTCTGTATCTCCCAGCTTTAAGGGAAATTGGTAAGGAAAAGCTACCATCTTTGAGATTAACGTTTCCTACGCTCTTTCCATCAATAAAGATATGCACAAAGCCCTCAGCAGTTTTCCATGCGTTATTCACATATCTCTTCACATTACCTTTTATTTCAAAAATCTCTCCCTCTTTAATACCTAATGCTCCGCACGATATATGTGCGGAGAGCCTGCAAGTCTGGGAAGGCTTAAGTTTGCGAGCGATTAAGAGATATCTAATAATAATTAACCATCCAGAAATAACGAGAAAAACGCCAAGTTGAACAACCTTTATCGCCGAGAGTTTGTCTTTAAGAGATAAGAAGATACCTGCTGCTATTAGCATGTAACCAATCGTTTTTAGAGCGGATCCGAATAGGATATGCAGTTTTAATTTTAGCAAATCGTTTTCTCTCCTATTCTCTATCACATCAGGATCATTTAAGCTATACATCAAATTTACAAAAGTCTTTCGAGGCATTGAAATGATACTTTTTTAAAGCTATTCTTGAAACTTCAATCTCTTGTAATAAGCATTGAAAATAATGGCTATTAACGCTAAAACTCTATTTTCTCAGCCCCTATATTGTTCCATTGTATCTTGGTAAAAACATCCTATACACGTTACCATTCCCTCGTCACTTTCACTCCTCAAATATCACAACATTTTTTCAACGGAGCAGAGGATAGTAGTTATGAGAGTTCTATACATTTCAGGAAGCCCAAGAAGTAATAGCAACACCGACTATCTTTTGAATATTGTGAAGGAAACTATTGGGGGAGGGAGATTCGTAAAACTCTCGAAGCTCAAAATTGATCCCTGTAGTTCGTGTAGGGTATGTTTGAAGAAAAACAGGTGTTCGATTGATGATGACATGAGCAACTTCATAACACCTCTTCTTATTGAGAGCGACGCTATAGTTTTAGGCTCTCCAGTTTATTTCAACAATGTCTCCGCTCAGATGAAGACATTTATTGACAGAACTTGGTGTCTGAGAGGAAAGCTGAGAAACAAGATCGGTGGAGCTG
>CAZVXC010000175.1:0-2570 GCA_964631435.1 uncultured archaeon
TGCTGATCGTGCAGGATTTTTTGCATTTATTTTAGCGCTCATATCGTAATCTTCTTTTAACGCTTTTTCAAATTCATGTTCTAAGTTTTTGATGTCTTCTTCGAAAATGCCTTTTGGAGTTTCTTCCCATGACTCTTTTAAGGCAATACTAAATTCGTAACCACTCGGTAATGGTAATCTCCAGCTTATTGGTCGCTTTAGTTCCTCCAATTGGCTGAACTGGAAGATTAGTCTATTTAACTCTCGAAGATTTCTTCGAATGTCAAGTTTGTAATCATCTTGACGTTGTCTTAAATAAATTAAGTATCCAGCAAGCAAAGTACCAGATATGGATATCACTGTTCCAGCTATGGTTGGAAGAGTAGATAGATTTCGTTCATCTGTACACCTATTAAATTTCAAAAATTAAAAGCACATTAAATTTTTGAAATTGCTCAGTTGAAAATTATCCACAAGGCTATGTTAGATTTATAGAAGAAGGTTGAACAGTAATCGCCGAACTGATTTATAAAATCGATGTTAGCTAATAGCTTAATTTTCAACTGAGCAATATATATTTTCGTTAATGTTCACGATGAAAAGATTCGCAATATTCTCAGAGCTACACTTAAGAAGTTGAAAAGAAGAGGAAAGTGAGGTCATGCTCATACAAGCTTTGATAAGCTGACTTCTGGGATTCCTAAACATTTACGTGGACTAGCTAAAGAAGTCGCAGAGGAATTGATTAAAGAAGGTTGTTTATTACTCGTTAAACCAACCTCTTACGGCTTGGAAGTCTCACTAAACCCGAGAAGGAAGGCTGAGATTGACAAGATCATCGAGTATATAGACAGAGAGTGATGAGCGAAAAACAGTTCACCCAGTCTATTCTTCATCACGTGAGAGAGGAATTTCCCAGCACCATTCACCAATTTTAGTGCTATTCAGAGTTGTTCGATGATTTCAATTGGCGTGCAAGTTTCTGGATTTCTTGGACTCCTACGAAAGTTCTCGTGCTACCGTTCTGATATATAACCACTGTTGTGGGAATGAACTCAATTTGTGCTAAGTATTTTTGACATGCTGAGGGAGAGTTTGAGACTGGACACCAAGGAAAAGGAAAGAGGGAGATAGAAATGCTTGACGCCAATCTGAACGATAGGTTACTAAAGATCGAAGTTACATAGCCTCTACGAATAGATAAGGGAATCATGAATTCACTACTTGTTGAAACCTTATATACGATGTCGATGAATTCATCTGCAAAATCAACCCTAATCAGGATGTTCACTACGAGATCGAATCTCAGCATTGTTGATCCCAATCGGTATTACGTCAAGCTAACTTTGTATGGCGTAGGCAAAAACTGTATCGTTAGGTGCCCACCTTTATGCGAAATATAATGGCGTCAAAACTACGTTGGAATGACCTACTCCCTCGACAGGCGTTCTGCTGTAATAGGTAATCCTTCTCAGATCTCCCGGTAGATTGATGTAAATGATTTGTTTCTAAATTTTCCTGATTTGGATTCTTTGTTTTTTAGTTTGGGGGTTTAATCTATTTCCACATCCTTATGCAGTCAAGTTCTAGTTGCCTATTGAGTTATTATTGAAGTCAGGTTAGAGGACCTTAATATATCTAGGGTAAGGCTCTGCCAAGTTTTACTTTGCAGTGTCTCGTAACTAATGCTTTGACATGACTTCAAATCCAGAGAGGTATAATCGCAGGGTTAATTCTTGAGACTTAAAATGAAGCTTTCAGAGTAACGATGACTATACCGGCTGCTACAAGAAGTCTCGTATCTATGCACTGATCCGTTATCTCCATGGTGTACTTGAAATTTGATACGTTCCTGTGCTGTCTGAATTTGCCCACAACTCTCCCATCCTGCGCTACAATTTCGTATCTTCTTGGCCAGATCATGCCGTGCAGAAAGTATCGAACTGATTTCAGTCTGCCAACTATCTTCCCACCTGAAATGAGAACCCATTCATCCTTCGTAATTATCTGCCTGCTCTTCTGAACAACACTGCCAACGATCTCTCCAGTTACTGCGTCAGTCACACGGTATTCTATGCATGGGTGTATCATGAAGAAGAGCAAATCAAAAAGAAGAGAACCGTGGTCTCCAAGATCGTAAAAGAGCTCTTTTCGACCTTTTGGTGATGATATCGTCAGCAACTCCTCGGTTCGATATTTGTTCGTATAGACGTGTATAGGCTTTCCGAGCTTGTTTATCCCTTCCCGCACAGCGTATAGAATAGAGTTTCCATAGCCATCAGAAACTTCGACCGCTCCTGCATACTTGTAGAAAACGTACTTGCTATGATCGAAAGGGTCGATCATGCCAGCCACTCTTGGCGGCAATATATATGACTTATGGTGTTCCATGATCTAACTATCACCAATCTAAGGCTTCCTCTAATTCTCCAGCTTGCTTGCTGGATTATTGTTGATGGTGTGTTGGTAGTGCAGTGTTAGCGTGTATTGTCGTATTAGTTGTCGGTGACGATGGTAATGGTCTAGCATTCTCCCCGCCGTGAACGGAGAGAGTGGGGCGTAAGCTGGGGACAGCAGTCAAGTTTTCGAGC
>CAZVXC010000176.1:0-2562 GCA_964631435.1 uncultured archaeon
GAGATTGCAAAGCACGCAAACAGAAAGACTGTCAAAGCAGAGGACATAAAGCTCGCACTAAGCATGTAATTTTAATTTTTTATTTCTATTATTTATTCAAAATATTTTAGACTCGAAACCCCGTAATAAGTATCTTCGAGAGTCGATATTCCGAGATATATACTCCTTCTGAATCCTCCATCCGGGTTTTGCAATGAGATTAGGTAATCAATCGTTTTTCTGTTAAAATACCTGTAATTGAGTGCTTTAAAACAGGAGATGGCATAATATGTCTCTTCGATGTAAGGTGGATAGCTCTTTGGCGATGACGCAAAACCACCTGAGTTGCATTCATGCTGCATTATGAAATCTATTACTTCCCTCTTATCCTCAACATCATTTTGGAGCGTTAGGATGCAATAAAACGTTTCTTGGAGATTCGGATTGTTCACGCCGTATCCACCGTTTTTCCTAAATCTCTTTAAAAAGTTTTTAACATTTGTGGGGATATCTGAGCCGAGTAATCTCAACGGAATAACAAGGATGTAAATTCTCCTGAGCAAATTCGGCATCTCAAAAGAATACGTAGCAGTAATTCCCTTTTCAGAGCTTAAATGACCAACTTCGGCAGTTAAAATAACACTATTAATTTTCTCAAGCAGGAAATCTCGCATATCTGGCAGCTCTTCTCCAAGCAAGCTCAAAGAATTTAGAACCCAAAAAATTGAATACGGCTCTTCGCAAAGATTAGCTTTCAAGAATTGAATGAGCTTATCTCTCTTAGGTATCCGTTCACCTATGTTTTTAAGGATGGATATCGCGTAAAATGTTTCTGGCAAAGAAGACGGCAGAGGGTTACAGAAAGCGAAGCCGCCATCGTCGTTCTGTCTCGATAGAACAAAGCTTTTTAGCTTTTTGAGGTTAATTCCTCTGAACAAGGTCTCGCCTCCGAAGACTGTTCGCTTTGACCTATCTACTGGGGGGATATATAAGATTTTTTGTATTAATGTTATTAATGTACCATAGAGTTACAATAGAGTTAAGGGTTCATGGTAAGCCAGAAGAATTAATTTTAATTGCATTATGTAACCCTTCACTTGCTCTGATTTGTTCTTTTGATCTTAACTTTGGATTTAAACTCTGAGCGAATTCCTTCATCTTCGATGAATGCTAGTTATTGTTATAGTTATAAAGACTTGCCAGGTAATTAACTTTTTCCAGTCTGATTTAAACTCTGTAAGTTTTAAGATCGTCTAAGGATATAAATCTTTCTGAACCGATATCTCATTTAAATACTTTCTGGCAACTCCAATAATGTTTCCCATTATAACAATGCCCGATTTTTATCTCTCCACTTATTCCAAATTTACTCTACTTATGTCAATCTAATCAAAAATTAAAGAAATTAAACGAAGGAGAAGGAATAAGATGTAGATATATAATAGCACCTCCTGAAGACATTATAAAAGAAAAGGAAAACTAAAGAAGTATGACCTCTGGAGCAGAACATTACCATTCTACTTTGAATATTACACATGAGAATTTGCTAAGTGTTCATGAAGACATCAAAGAAAAAAATCGACGTTTAAGCTAAAAGACTTGAAAATTCCTGAAGAAGAAATTGAGATAAAGCTTCCTAGAGAGGAAGCAGATAAGCTTGATCCAATTGTTTTTGCCTTATAAAAAATCAATCGGTTCTACTACAAGATTCAGATTAAGATGTAATTTTAAATCCCATCCTTTCTCTGTGTTTGTGATAACTTCTATTTCTCTTAGCTTTTCAAATACTCCTGATATATAGTAGTAATATTAGATAATTTCTTGACTGATTTCTTCTGATTTAGCTGGCAAAGTAAGGAGTATCGATACATGCATTCATCTCCTTTTGATAGGATTAAAGAAAAAGGGAGAGTGAATGAGATACGTTCCTTATATCATCTTCTGATACAATATCTCTGTTATTTACCCAAGCATTGGCTTTAGCTAATTGTTGTAAGTTACATTGAAATTTTGGATTTGGTTTACCCGCTGAGATAAACATTTTAGGGAATAATTCTTGAAGGTATTTGCAAGCAAACCTATACCCTATTCTACCAGTAACTTTTGGATCTTTTTTAATTTTTCAATAATTTCATCTCTTTCTTCTTCTGGGTTAGTATATATCACGACAAGATATTTCTCGAGATTGTCTTCCATTTCTAAATGCTTTGGTCTCCTGCCGTATTTACTCATAATATACTCTGCTTCCTCTTGTTGATCCTTGCTCTTTACACCATATAATTTAGCATAGGGTTACAGCCTAAAAAATCGATTGCCTCTCCTAATATATTACTATCAGAACTAACACCATATTCCCTAGTAAACTCTTCTTCTTTCATTTTAACCCATTCCTCAAAAGGCATACAATTCTTCATAAATTACTAACTATTAGCTATGTTACTTATCATTTTCTTCTAATAAATCAATTTTATAATTTCTTTGAATGTGTCACGGGAGTACGACTTCATAAGGTCTATTTCTGTGTGGCATTTCCATAACCTAAACACGTTACAACTAAAAGCTTACGTTTTATAAGTTCTTGAA
>CAZVXC010000177.1:0-2545 GCA_964631435.1 uncultured archaeon
GAATATGTCGCATATAGGCTGAAGATAAAAGCGAAGAAGATGAGATAGAAGCCTAAATCCAATTATTTCACCTCATATTTGCTTGGGCATTTCGTATAAATTTTCTTTGCGTAAAATATTCCATTTTTGTAATCCCCACTCACAACAGCCTGAATTCCCTCTTCGTAATTGGATAATGCTCCTTTGTAATAAACGGTTATCTCACTTTTCCCATCTGTTAGCTTAAAAATAAGTGTCCCATTTTTGTAATGAGTCGAACCGACAACGATCGTCCCTTTAACCTGAACGTTCTTAGCGTATCCCATTTTAACGACTTCGCTTACGCTCATGTAAGGCGTTATGTTATGGTTGAATGAAAAAATTAGTAAAATTGAGAAGAGAAGCAAGGCAATTGCAAATAGATACTTAGTTCTCATGGCTCAGCACTCAAGACCTTCATCACCTTATCAGAGGGGCCCTTTCATCATCGCCACATAAAATTAGCTTTCAATCTTTATTAATCCTTCCTTAATCTCTCTTTGAACATCTTTCGGATGCTTTCCTTCAACTGTAACACCCATAGACACAGCAGTCCCTAAGACTTCGAGAACGGCACTTCTCAGATCGTAAGCAAGCATCTGCTTTTGTTTCGTTTTCGCTATTTTTACGACCTGATCAAGCTTTAGATCGCCTACGATCTCTTTTCCAGTCTCCTTAGACCCCTTTTCGATTCCGAGTTCCTTCTTTATCAATGCAGAAACCGGAGGAACGCCGACTTCGATTTCAAATGTCCTGTCCTCTTTCGCTATTATTTTGACAGGAACGGGAAGACCATCGAAGTCCTTAGTTGCCTCGTTAATCTTATCCACGACCTGCTTGACATTTAATCCTAAGGGGCCTATTGCTGGTCCCAATGGCGGTCCGGGTGTAGCTTTTCCTCCCGGAACGAGAACTTCAACAACTCTCGGCATCATTCCACCTCCCCTTCTTTCTTTTCGAGAATTCTGACATGATCAGCCTTTACAGTAACGGGTATGGGAACAACAGCTTCAACAAGCTCTACTGTAATCTCATTCTTCGCCTCATCAACCCTCTTAACAATTGCCATCTCACCTTTAAACGGGCCGCTTATTATCTCAACTTTATACCCCTCTCTAATTTGCTCAACAGCCCTCTTTGGCTTTAAGAAATGCTCGATTTCCGAAAATTTTAGTTCACCCTTAATAAGACCTTTTACATGCGGAATCCCCTTTATCGCATTAACAAGGTCTTCGTTACTTTCAGCCTCCACGATTATGTATCCTTTAAGCTCCTTTGGTGCTAAGATGGAGTATATCCTTACCCCTCTTTTCTTCACTCCCGCGGCCATCAGATTCGCAACTATCCTCTCTTGATTCGCTGTTGTTTTTACTGCAAAGAATTTGCTCATTTTAACGCCTCCGGAAGGATTCCCATGAGAATGTAGATCAGAAATCCGATAGCTCCGACTACAATCATCACAGCAACGGATATCTTTGTCGTCATCAGGAATTCCTCTTTATCCGGCTTTCTCGCCATTTTAAGGACGTTTATGTAATCGTTAAGCTTTTCGCTAAGCATAAGTTTCGCTCTGTGTAGCTGTTTTTAAAATTTTACTTCACGAAATCGATGCCAAACCTCTTCGTTATATTCGTCTTCCTTCCGAATATCTGAGGAGATTTTACTCCCGTAACGATAACGAGAGTCCTTATCGTATTTTCGAGGTCTGGCTCGATCATAGCTCCCCAAATAATCCTCGCATCCGGGTCTATTTTGCTGTAAATCTCTTCAACAATACTCTCAGCTTCTTCGATTGTCATATCTGGACCGCCGGTAACGTTTATTAACGCAGCTTTCGCACCAGTTATATCAACATCTAACAGAGGACTCTTCAAAGCCTTTCTAACGCTTTCAGATGCCTTGTCTTCGCCGCTCGCCTCACCTAAGCCTATCATCGCAACCCCGCCTTTTTCCATAACCGTTCTGATGTCTGCAAAATCCAGATTTATCAAAGCAGGCTTGGTTATAAGCTCAGTTATACCTTTCACAGCCCTCATAAGGATTTCATCCGCGACTTTGAAAGCGAGTTGCATCGGATAATTCGGCACAACTTCAAGCAACCTGTCATTCGGAATGACAATTACAGTATCCGTAACCTCTCTGAGTCTTTCTAAGCCTGCCTCAGCATTCGCTCTCCTTATCGCACCTTCTGCTGAGAATGGGATTGTAACGACTGCTATCGTCAATGCACCTGCATCCTGTGCAGCTTCAGCAACTACAGGTGCGGCACCCGTTCCAGTCCCTCCGCCTAAGCCGCATGTTATGAATACGAGATCGGAACCTTCCAAAATCATCCTGATTTCATCTTCATTTTCTCTCGCCGCTTCTTCACCCGTTTGCGGTAAGCTTCCGGCACCGAGACCTCTCGTTGTTTTCTTCCCGATAAGGATTCTTCTATGAGCTTTCGTGTAGTAAAGATGCTGAACATCTGTGTTGATCGCTATGAGTTCAGCACCTTCGATTCCCTCATCGAACATCCTTGTTATAG
>CAZVXC010000178.1:0-2530 GCA_964631435.1 uncultured archaeon
ATGATGTTAAGTATTCGAGAATCAACATACTCATTTCCAACATACAGAAATTCGGTGCAGTGAACGTTAAGGTTACAATGAAAGACGGAAGATTCTTCGGGAGGTTTAAGAACAGATTCGACAGGGTTCTGGTTGATGCTCCGTGTAGTAACGTAGGAATGATAAGAAAGAATTACAAGTATCTGAAACTCTGGAGGCAGAGGGATGTTGAAGCTTTATCGAGGTTACAGAAGGAGTTGATCTTAGCTGGATACAAAGCATTAAAAACCGGAGGTATCTTGGTTTACTCGACATGCACTCTCGATCCGGAAGAGAACGAGGAAGTCGTAGATTATCTTCTAAGCAATACGAACGCCGAGATCGAAAAGATTGAGCTGCCGCTGAAATCCCATAAGCCACTAACAGTTTTCGAAGGAAAGAGATACTGCAGAGAGGTGAAAAAATGCCTTAGAATTCACCCTCAGGATAACGATACAGAAGGATTTTTCGTTGCGAAAGTGATAAAGCATGATTGAAGAGTTGTTGAGGAAGCAATTCGGAATCGAGAAATTAGACTTCAAACTTGCTCTCAGAGGAAAAAACAGGATTTATGCGTATAGAGATTGCCTCGAAGATATAGATGCTTTTCATACGGGAATATACTTCGGGAGAGTCGAGAGGGATGGAATAAGGTTATCCATAGAAGGCTGCTATCTGCTTAAGGATCAGATCAAGAAGAACGTTGTAGAAGTTAGCTACGATGAGATGATAAGATGGCTAAGAGGAGAGGATTTGGAAAGAGATGCGAAAGGCTACGTTGTTCTGAAATGGAAAGAATATCTGCTGGGATGCGGAAAGGGTGTTAAAGGCAGAATTATAAATTTCGTTCCTAAGGAAAGAAGGCTCAGAGTTAAATAGTTAATCGTTAGAGGGGGAATTATGAGAGTTGGAGCGGTTCAATGCAGAGTCGGTGTTAGTGAGGCTTTCAAAAGTGCTGAGAAATTGATATCTGAAGGGGATTGTGATCTCTATCTGCTTCCAGAATATTTCTCATACAGGATCAACGATATTTCTCTCGAAACATCTAAAAAGACGTTAAAATGGCTCAGAGATTTAAGTAAAGAATTCTCAACGACAATTGCGGGAAATGTTGTCAGAAGAGATGAGCATTACTACAACAGCCTCTACATATACAAAGATGGAGAACTCATAGGTTATCAAGACAAAATCCATCCGACCAAGTCCGAGAGAAATTTGGGAATAAAATGCGGGAGAGAGATCAGGATTTTTGAGATAGATAAAGTTAAGATTTCCGCATTGATATGTGCCGACATACTCTATCCCGAACTCTCAAGAATCCCGGCTTTAAAAGGAGCTGAGATAATACTGAATCCCGTCGTCTCATTCAAGCATTCCGAACTACCTGCTGAGGAATTCAGATACTGCCTTTATTTCACGAGAAGTTTCGATAACGCTTACGCTGTGGTAAAAGCGGGAGGCGTGGGATACACTTTCTTGGGCGATGAGTGCGTTGGCAGAAGCTTGATATCAACCCACAGAGGAATATTGGCGAAATACAGAGATGAGAACTCCGAAGAGCTAATATCTGCTGAAATAGATTTGGATGATATAAGGGAATACAAGAGGATAAATTACTCTCTGCATGACAGAAATACAAAAGCGTTGGCAGAGTTATTAGATGGCGGGATAGAATGCTAAGGATAGCTTTCAGATACGCTTACTTCGGATGGAACTATCACGGAAATCAGTTTCAGCCGAATTTAAGGACTGTAGATGGAGAAATTTTTAAAGCGTTAAGTAAGCTCGGAATAGATGCGAAAAAAGGGAAATACAGGATTTCTGCAAGGACCGATGCCGGAGTTAGTGCGATAGGGAATGTTTTTGCTTTAAACCTCGAAAGCTTCGATGAATGGTTTCTGATCGTTTTGAATGAGAAATTGCCAGATGACATCATCGTTTGGGGATACAAGATCGTCGATGAGAATTTTAACCCAAGAAAAGCTATATCGAGAACTTACGCATACATCATGCCGGATTTGGGATACGATGTTTACGCTATGAAGGTTGCGGCGAGCATGCTTATAGGAAAGCATAATTTTGAAGGATTCACAAAAGGATGTAAGCCATGCGTAAGAGAGATTTACAGGTCTGAAATCTTTAAGAAAAAAGATTTTATAATTTACGAGATAGAAGGAAACGCTTTCGCTTGGAATATGGTAAGGAAGATTGTTACCGCATTAAAAATCGTCGGAAGAAGCGGGAGGGCTGAGGTTGTAAGAGAGATATTGGGAGGCAAAAGAATTCCGCTAAGCCCGGCAAGCCCTTTGGGTTTGGTTCTTAAAGATGTTAAATTCGATTTCGAGTTTAATATCGAGAGAAAATCCTATAATCTTCTTAAAAAGAGATTTAGGGAGAAATTTATTGAGTTTTCTCATCTTTACGGCCTTTTCGACTATTCTCTAAGTTTCTTAGGAAATCCCTAACTCTTTCCCTTATCTTAACGACATCTCCTATTACAACTACCGAAGGT
>CAZVXC010000179.1:0-420 GCA_964631435.1 uncultured archaeon
AGATGATACTAACTAATTTATATAGCGCACTAAAGCAATGTAATATCTTGTAATCTTATTCAGAGAAATTGCTTAAAAGAGTAAATCTCACTATACCTTTCTATTTATTTTTGCCCAAAAATTTAAATGGCTTTCAGATTGAGTGATATATGGTGAGTTAAGATGAAAAAGAAAGTGATTAAGGCCTGCAGTAATGGAACGAATGACGAAGAATAATGAAAAAGTATTTGTGTGTATTTCACCAAGTAAAGACTTTGGAAAGAGAGATATAATAATCCTATCCGGAAATGGAGCAAAATCAGTAGGAAGTGTAACTGATTTAGCAAACAAACTGATAAATGATTATAAAATTCCGCAAAAAAAGTAGTAGAAATTCTTTCGTGGGCAAGTAAAAGATTAAGAGATTTAGGGATGGAAGAA
>CAZVXC010000179.1:430-2514 GCA_964631435.1 uncultured archaeon
TGGAAGAAACTTCCACAAGCTTTAAATTAGCAGATATGGGAATAAAGAGAAGTAAAAAACAAAAAGTTTAATTCAAAGATATAATCTGTGAAATCGATTTTATTTTCATAAGATAGAATCAGTTCTCCAATCTCAACGATCACACTTATCCTGTCGAGTATCAGATGAAATCTGATGCTTAAGACGATTAATTTGTCCCTCTCAATCGAATAATACGTAACCGACTCTAGAAAGAGCTGGATCTTTTGTTGAACTCATGAAAGAACAGTAACAATTAAAGCGGAGAAAATTGTGTGTATGGTTCGGTAATCATGGATAGTTGCGATAAAATGCTGTTTAGGTTTAGTTTCTCTCAAATTTCAATATTCGGTATAAATCTTTGAATTTCATTGTTTAGAATTGAGATCGAAAGTTGATAAAGGTTACCTCTCTTGGTATCTCTCAATCTCTTTAATACACTTCTTCCAATCTAATTCTCTCTATCCCGACTCTATCGTAAGCAGAGTCGGAGCTGATGATTTTTCCATCACAGTAAGCGGCATGAAAGGCGTCAAAGACTCCGAGACCGAAATCTCTGATGTATATCGCCGCTTTGAGCAATCTTTCATCATCAATACTGCAGAGTGCCATGACGCTTGTGAAGATCTTAACCACATCGAGATCGTGCCTTTTTGCGAGAAGTGCGAGTTCGATAAAGGTAACAACGGATGTAGTTATCTGTCCCCTGTATTTTTCAAGGATCCTCTTAGCATTCTCTTTAAGCCAATCCTGTTCTTTAATGATAGCAAGGAAAAAGTCGGTCTCGGCGTAAATCATTCAATCTCCTCCTCAGCAGCCTTTTCTATCTCATCCCGAAATTCCTTGATGGACTTGTCTGGAAGTAGTTTACCGATATTTTCAAGCTCTTTCACAGGATCTTCAGGCTTTGGTATCAGGAGAATCCCATCCTTCACTTCTACGACGAAGACCTCTTTACCAATCTTTTCCCTTACAGGTTTTGGGAGATATATCCTACCTCTATCATCTACTTTTGCCCACATAACTGATATTATGTGGGATAACTATATTAATCTTCCCACCCGATTTGCAAAATTAATCTCTCTTAGCTTTCTCAGAACGAATAAGGATAGCGTTATCGACTTTTTGGAACAGCTTTTTATCTGCTGTGGCGAGAGGGGTATCGTATTTCTTGGATGCGGCGACAAAAAAAGCGTCGTAAGCTGTAATACCTTTTTCGGTTGCGATCTTAAATGCGAGATCGTAAAGCTCACAGGAACTGATAATTTCGCATACGGAATTTATGAAGTCAACGCATTTCTTAAGTCCAGATTTGATGATTTCGATGGGCTCATTCTCAAAAACAACTTTCTTCCATGCGACATTTGTTATCTCCGCAATTGCGAAATCAATTGTATAGAGTATATCATAGTCCGCTATAACCCGCTCCGCCTTTTCGGATACTCCATCTTCTCTGAAGAATACCGCCGCTATGACATTGGAGTCGAGAACGATCCTATCGGGCATCTCTATCCTCTCTTATCATCTCAGAAATGTTCGAACTCTTCATTTTGCTCCTTAATTCTTTTGCTTCCATCAATAATCTCCTCTTTAGCTCTTTTCGAACTCTGGCTATTATCATTTTGCGTATCTCTTCCTGCCAGTCAACGTCTTTCATCTTTTCCATCGCTTCACGAATCTCTCTCGGAATTCGTATACTATATACAGTTGTTGACATATTATGTAAACAGATTCGAGAATATATATTATTTTCCACTGAGCATTTATCAAATCCTGTGAGTTCATCAACATACACACATGCTATGAGTGGTTTAATTTTGATGAGGAAAATTATAAGGATTATGTATTATCATCTGTGATCTAATCCCCGTATAATCATCTATATCGCCTGAGAAAAGATGGGAGCATGATTCGTGAATTATTCCGAATCTGTTGAAATATTTTAAAGCTTTATCCTCGCAAAACCCTACAGCTATTTGATCGTCGAAAAATATAGCATCTCCTCCGTTCCTTACGAAAAATGTTTTTGCCTCAATTCTTGCAAGTTCCTCGAATTCTCCGCTCAG
>CAZVXC010000180.1:0-2506 GCA_964631435.1 uncultured archaeon
GAGATAAGCAAGGAGGAGATAAGTGCGAGCGATCTTCTTGATTTCTTTTACGAAGAGATATTAGAGGATATGATGAATCTCGATGTGATAAAGGGGATAAGCAGGAGGGTATTTGAGAAAAAGATAATATTCAGCAAAATTGCCGAAAAGTTGGTTGCGGATAAGATAATGGAAGAGGCTATGAAGGGGGCAAAGGATTTTGACAGCGAAAGTGAAGGAGAAACGATATCTCCGTTTCCAAGCTACGAAATGACAGAATTCGATGAATACCTCCATCATTTTGATCTGATTGATATAGCTGAGACGATGGTGAAAGCAGCGAGAAGGAATTTTGAAATCGAAGAATTCGTTGCAAGATCACCGAAAAAGGTTGGAAAGAGAAGTTACGTTATGTTAATTGACGTCAGCGATTCGATGAGGGGTAAGAAGATAATAGGGGCGATCGAGGCTGCATTAACGTTGAAGAATGCGATAAAGGAAAAAGGCGATGAATTTGAAATTCTCGCATTCAATCACGAGACATTCAAAATTGAAGAAGGTGAGATACTGAATCTAAAAGTCAGAGGAATGACAGACATCGGATTATCTCTGAGGAAAGCTAAGGAAATTCTGAAGAATAAGGAAGGGAAAAGGATAATATTTCTGATAACGGACGGAATGCCTACAACGAGTTTCAACCCTTATTACACCCCGTGGAAAACCTCACTCATAGAGGCGAGAAAGCTTAGGAACTTCAATATAGCTCTGTATATTCTGATGCTGAACGATGATCCGAGATTTTACGAGTTTTGTATAAGAATGGTTAAGGAGAGCGGAAACGGGAAAGCATATTACTTCCCCAATCCTCTGAACCTCAAAAATTACATCTGCCGCAAGGTTAGTAGATAAATTTTTAAATTTTTTCAGATACATCCTATTGGGATTCACGATGAGATTCTTCGCAATCGGATTCGGTCAAGCGGGAGGAAAGATACTCGATCTATTCGTGGAAAACGAGAAGCTTAGAGGAACTGATACTCTAAAGGCATTAGCAGTAAATACCGCAAGGACTGATTTAATGGGATTAAAGCATATTCCGAAGAAAAACAGAATTCTCATAGGGCAGACCATAGTTAAGGGGCATGGTGTCGGAACGGATAACAAGCTGGGAACGAAGATAGCTCAGGAGGAGATCGAAACGATACTGCATGCGATAGACGAACTCGGAACTCATGAGATCGATGCATTCCTAATAATAGCTGCTCTCGGAGGAGGAACGGGGAGCGGTGGATCGCCCGTATTAGCGAAATATCTGTCTGAGATGTATTCAGAACCTGTTTACGCAGTCGGAGTTCTACCCGCTCCAGAAGAGGGAAAGCTCTACTCTCTGAATGCAGCGAGAAGCATGATAACCCTGCTGAAATACGTGGATAATCTGATACTCGTCGATAACGGTGCATGGAAATTCGAAGGAATGAGTCTCAAAGAGAGCTACAACAGGATAAACGAGGAGATCGTAAGAAGGCTTGCGATACTTGCAAGAGCGGGTGAGCCAATCGAAGAAGGTTTGGTCGGAGAGATGGTTGTAGATAGCTCCGAAGTCATAAACACTTTAAAAGGAGGCGGAATTTCATCCATAGGTTACGCTACGCTATCCATCCATCAGAAAAAAAAGTCCCTCTTCGGATTGTTTAAGAAGAGGAAAGAGGAGATCGTGGAGAATGATAAAGCTACAAGAATCGCAACTCTCGTAAGGAAAGCTGCACTCGGAAGGCTGACAATTCCGTGCAATGTAAGAAGTGCAGAAAGGGCGTTAGTCCTCGTAGCCGGTCCGCCGGAATATCTCGACAGAAAAGGTCTTGAGAAAGCAAAGCTCTGGCTCGAAGATCAGATAGCGGGAGTCGAAGTCAGAGCAGGAGACTATCCTACGAGGAGGACGAAGCATATCGCAGCCTTAGTTGTTTTAGCAAACGTTACAGATATTCCGAGAGTTAAGCAATTGCAGAAGCTTGCAGCAGAGGCGAAAGAAGAGGTGGAGATTGCTGAAAGGGAAAGAATAGAAAAAACGATATCTCTATTTGACGAAGAGGACTTAGAGCCATTATTTTAGCTCCATAACTTTTTTTATCGCATAAGGAATTTTCTCTATCAGGTCTAACGCTGTGAAGTTGTATCTTTTATCTTCGAAGCATAAATCTCCGGCGTAACCGTTTATGAACGCAGAAGCGCTCGCAACCCAGAATGGATCATCGCTTAATGCGAATAAAGCCGCTGTAACTCCAGCGAGAACATCTCCCGTTCCGCCGACCGTCATTCCGGCATTTCCAGTCTTATTTACCTTCAACCTTTCGCCATCGCTTATGTAATCCTCCTTTCCCTTGAGCAGTATCGTTGCACCGATCTCTTTCGCAACCTCGATTAAATTCTCCACATTCGCCTCAACTTTGAAATTCTTCTTGAATTCCCCTTTGTGAGGGGTTAGTATGGCTTTGCAATGGACTTCTTCAGCTATCCCTCCAGCGTCGAG
>CAZVXC010000181.1:0-2500 GCA_964631435.1 uncultured archaeon
GGGGGTGTCAGAAAAAAGGGAGAAGAACGTGAAGATGCTTTACTGAGCTATAATTAACTTGGTAATAGAGCTAGATCTCAGCTAATATTAACTCCTCTTCACAACATTTTTTAGCCTCCCATACAACACCCTTTGGTGTTACGATTGCACTCTTCGCTCCCAATCCAAACGCCACTCTGGAGATTTTTATGACTGTAACTCCAAACTCTCTTGCTATTCTTTCTGAAACTGGATGTCCTTCGACCTTCGGGTGTGTAGGGTCTGTTAATGAGATCGGTAAGAATATGAAATCATTCCTTTTTGCTACCTCTTCAACGGTTTTATCATTTAAGCAATCTGCACATATCAGAACTCCAAACTTTCCAAACGTCGTCTTAACACTAATCGTTTTATTTCCAGGCGATATACCCATCTTTATTTCTTCTTCTACTAGATTTATCTTCCTGTATTTTGCAACGATTTCTCCATTCTTAAATATAAAGCACGTATTATAGTAATTTCCCTTATACTTTTCCACAACGCTTCCACCTATTATATATCCTCCAAATTCTCTTGAGACTTCTCTTAGCATCTCTATAGCAGGTAACGAAGTCTCTCTCCATGCATCCTCCAGCGTCTTATCTCTTTTCTTGTAATCGGCGGGGATTGAGAAGTATTCCGGCAGACAGAAAACATCAGCATTCGTATTTATTATACTCTCATGCACAGCATTTATATTTAGGGCAGCATCTCCTCTATCCATCATCTGATAGATTGCAACTCTCATAATACAACCGACATCCTTTAAGATATAAAAGTAATGTGTGTTTAACATTTTGTAACCTCAATTTAAACCAGATAACATGCTCAAGAAGTGGAACACGAGAAACATATGATATAGAGCTCATTCTAACAATCTTCGACTTCATTAGTGCAAACATCGAATCGATAAATACTCCGAAACCAAGAGCTTCACAAAATCGGATACTCGGAGAGCTTTGCAGATTCGACTGTCTCAACGAAAGGGACAGAGATGCACGCAATAATGAGGCATATTATCTTGCAGCCGTTTCGATGGCAACCTACGAGAGCAAAGCGATTGAAAGACTACCTGAGGGATAATTCCACGCTGACATAGAGGATATAACCGAGGAAAAGCAGAGCAAGGGGTTACGGAGCAAGAATTAGGGACAGAAATCTTCGATAAAGTATAAGCGAGGGATTCTTCGGAGCTTTAACTAACCGGTTCGGAGATAAAATCCTCCGATTTCTAATCAAAACAGCTGTAACACGACACCTAGTTGCATGCTACGCTCTGAGAATTTTGTTAAAATGGATGTAATCTTTTAATTCAATAGCCAAATTTTTTTAAATCTACTTGACAATAAATCAAAAAAATTTGAGGTGGTGTAATGCGGTTAACAAGACTTGTAATCATTTCACTGGTTGTTGTGCTTGTAGCTGGCTGTATAGGGCAGCAAGAGGTAAAAGTTTCGGAAGTGAAGTCGGAAATGAAGTATGCGAAATTATTTTCCATCAAGAAACGCGATGGATACATAATAATCAAAGATAGTAAAGGGAGAAAAATCGTTCTCTGGAAAGATAAAAAGCCAGAAATAGAGGCTGATCTATTTGTGAAGATACCTGTTAAGAGAGTCGTTGTATTTTCGCCGACTTACGTCGCCTACCTAAAAGCAATAAACTGCACAAGTTCGATAGTGGGTGTTGTATCTGTCAAAAAATGGTATTTCGACGAAATAAAACGTGGTATTGAGAGTGGTAAAATTGCCGAAATAGGGAAAGCAAGAAACCCAGACTATGAGAAAATCCTAGCTCTAAATCCAGATGTGGTTTTCGTTAACGCCAAGTTTGCCGGAGAGGATGTTGTTAAAAAGCTTGAAGCTTTAAAAATTCCATACGTTGCTTGCGACGCATGGCTTGAAGAAAATCCACTTGGAAGACTTGAGTGGGTAAAATTCTTCGCTGCCTTTTTCGATAAGCTTGATGACGCGAAAAACTACTTCAATTCGGTCGAAAAACAAATTCTCGAAGTTCAGAAGATTGTCGAGGGTGAGAGAAAAGTTAATGTCGTATACGCTTTAGTTTTAAAAGGCAGAGTTTTTGTACCAGGAGGAAACAATTATCATGCAAAGCTCATCGAAATGGCTGGCGGAAATTACGTGTTTAAGGATCTCAATACTACAGGGTATGTAGAGATAAACGAGGAGGAGTTAATCAACAGAACAGCAAATGCGGATGTTTACATAGCAATATACATGGGCACTCCTATAAAGAGTAAGGAGAACTTAATTAGAGAGGTGCCCGGACTCGCTAAAACGAAGCCATTTAAGCAGGATAGAGTCTATGCAATGCAACCTTGGATATGGCAGCATATCGATCGAATGGACGAAATAATAGAGGATCTTGCAGCGATTCTGCATCCAGGAAAGTTTCCAAGACATAAACTCACGATGTTCAAGAAACTGTGAAACATTTTATATTTTAATATTATGGATATAGT
>CAZVXC010000182.1:0-2454 GCA_964631435.1 uncultured archaeon
GGATGTAGCTTTATCAGCAGATTTACATATTTCGAGTCCTTAAGTAATCGCATCATAGCGTTAAATGCGATTTCTCTAGACTCAAAATCTCTGCGTGGGATCTCTCTGGGGTCTAGAATAGTATCTAATTTATACTTTGCCCAATCTTTCCTGAGGAAATCCTTATTTCTAACGGCAAAAGAGGCCTGTGTAAAATTAGTAGCCCAAGTTATCAAAGGATAATCGTACCTAAATTTATACTTCTCATACAAATCTTTCTTTGTAAACAGAATCCCCTTCAAAGGATCGAGGTAGAAATCAAATCGCGGGACCCCAACGACTTTTATTTTATTCTCATCTATAATCTTCTCTTCCATCATGATCCTCTTCATCTCTTCGCTCCAGACAAATTGGATATCAACGGGAGATAGATCTGCGAACTTTCCGGCACTGTAGGCACGCATAGATTGGAGTGTTGGTATCCCTTCGGTAGGCATTAGAAAAATCGAAATTCCTCTCTGCTTAAGTCTCTTAGCTCTCTCAGAAAGTCGGAAATCATAAAGGTGGGCCATAATAACAGCATCTGGATTGTAGACATCAGAATAGACCTCTTCAAAATTATTACGCACCAATATGACCCGATACCCCCTCTTTTCAAATAACTTCTTAATATACACATAGCCTGCCAAATCGCGCCACTTGTGATCTATACAGATAAGAATTGTTTTCATACTCCTCGCAGTTTCTTTCTTACACCAAGCTCTTTCTCAGTCACTTTTTTTTCCCCATCTCCCAGCACTTCAATAGCGGTCTTAATCCTCTTCAACAACATATCCATAGCGTGGATCTCGAGGCTGGCAAAGTGATCACTCCCCCACATATTATGGTCGAGCGTGATATGCCGTTCAATAATTCTAGCCCCAAGGGCTACAGCAATTACTGTGGGTTCCAGATCATACTCATGCCCGCTATAGCCAACGATACATTTATATCTCTCCCTTAAGCTATCCATGACCCGCAAATTTATATCTTCGTGAGGAGCTGGGTAAGCGGAATTGGTATGCATTAAGATGTAATTCCCCTGTCCTACATCTTCCAGAATACTAACCGCTCTATCTATTTCATCCAACGAACTCATCCCGGTTGACAATATCACAGGCAACCCAGATTTAGCTGATTTTCTCACCAAGGTTAGATCCGTTATCTTAGCTGAGGGGATTTTGACAAACGGCACATCGTACTTAAGTATAAACTCCAATGCCTCTTCATCCCAGACGGATGCCGTCCAGTCGATCGGTTTTTCTTTACAATAGGTATCTATGTAATTGTATTCTCTTTCCCAAAATTCTACCTTGTATCTGTACTCGAGATAGGTAATCTTTCCCCAAGGGGTATCCCGCAGTACCCTTTTCTGATCTTCTGGAACACATAACTCAGGTGTCCGTTTTTGAAACTTCACACAGTCCCATCCTACAGCAAATGCAGCATCTATAAGCCTCTTGGCTATTTGTAAATCACCGTTATGATTTATGCCTATCTCAGCTATAGCATAAACTTCCGAAGAATTATTAGAGACTATTTTGTCACCCAGTTTAACTTGCTCTCTGCCCATCTCTATTAATCAGCATATCGAGTAAATAACGTACAACACCCTCTCCTCCTGAGACCGGGATCACATATTTAGAGATAGCCTTTATTTCATCGGGAGCATCAATGGGGCATAATGGCCATCCTACCAGCTTCATTACATCTACATCATTTATATCATTGCCAACATAGACGACCTTATCAAGCGATATACAATTAAGCCTACAAAAATGAGATACTACCTCTGCCTTGCTCGCTACACCAGATATCACCTCTATCCCTAACTTCTCTGCCCGCTTTTCCACAACGGAATTCTTTTCAGATGAGACGATAATCTGTCTTATACCTAGCTCCTTTATTTTAGAAATAGCTAATCCATCTGATCGATTCAAGACAACGGCTTCATGCCCAGAGTCGTCCTGAATAAACTTATTATTTGTCATCACCCCATCGAAATCGTACACAATTGCATCTACCTTTTCCACATCCAAGATATTTGATTTCCATTCGGAAAGAACATATCTGCGCATTAGGGTCTCACATATGTGCAAATCTTCTTCGCTATCTATCTCAAACATCTGCCATTTCTCCATTTCAAATAGCACTACTTTCCCCCCAAGACGATTTCGCGTTTTTTCCAGCACCCAGGGTTTGAATATATATATGCTTCCGTTTTCTATGTAAAAAGGCTTTCTATCCTGACGCATAGAGCGATTTCTGTAGTCGTAGGTAACACTTACAGGATTCCCATCCACATCTACATACTGCCAAGCACATAGATTATCTTCTCTACATACCGAAACTAAAGAATCCCCGCTTGTCTTTCTAATGTAGTCTAGAGCCCTATCGATATCCGTTTTTTTTCTCAACGGCGATGTGGCCTGTAAG
>CAZVXC010000183.1:0-2452 GCA_964631435.1 uncultured archaeon
ATAAAAAATAGAAAATAAATGTATGACTTACTTCCGCTTTATTTTTCTTTTTTTGGTGTTACAGTCTTGGTAACTTCTGTGAATCTGTTTAGTAGCTCATCTTGTGATTTCTCGATCTGATCAATGAGTTTTTTGAAGTTTTCAAAAACTTTCGCCTGAGATTCGTTGTAAAGCTCGATAGTCTTTTTTAAGCTCTCAAAACTCTCGCTCGGAACAATCTGCTTTAAATAGAACTCATACATGCTCACATAACTATCTCCGGCGACCTTCGTCAGATCAAGCATGGTCTTTGCTATGCTAAATCCCATCTTGTAAAAAGCTTTTGACATTTCCAAAAAGTCTTTAAACTCCATTTTCACCACCTTCTTTTATTATTACAACCTTAACAACATCTCCTTCCTTTATGTTCAAGACGCTTCTATCCGCTTCAGGTATGGATATCCTTCCTCCGCTCTGAACCTTTGCCCTAAAGACAGCTATGTTGTTCTGCATCAAGTTAAACTTTGTTAAGCTATCTAAGGCTGCCATGAAGCTCTCTATGAACTTCATCTGCATTTTAATCGAATTCTCCCACATCTTCTGAAACTCTTTGAACGACTCTGGGACCATTGGATACCATATAATGGTAAAGATTTAAATACTTTTTGGTATCAATCAGATCTCTCAACAATCCATTTGATTGCTTTGCTCCACAATTCCTTACGAGATTTGCCACTCACAGTCAATCCTATATGTCCTTTATTAACGCTTAAAAGCAGCTTATCTTCCGCTTTTATAGCATCGTAGAACGGCTTAGCAGCCTCTGGTGGAGTTATGTGATCTCTCTCAGCTATTAATACGAGTGTCGGCATCCTTATGTTATTTATGTCAACACTCTTTCCTTTAAAATTGTATTCCCCTTTCATTATCTCGTTTCTGTGATACCATCTCGTTATATACTCCTCAAACACCTTTCCAGGTATGGATGGTGAGTCGAAAATCCAGTGATCCATATACAAGAAGTTTCTGACAAATTTTTCATCACCAAGCCTTTCCAAGAACGATTGATATTTCCCAACGGCAAGCCTTACTGGATCGACAAGCAGGAAAGCTATGTTCAGAAATTCTCCGCTAACATTCCCCATAGCTTTGCTGACCTTTTCGGGATCTATGCTCTTAGCCCATAAAGCGAGGGTATTGCTTGTGTCGAAATTTATCGGAGGTGTTTGGACAACGAGATTCTTCACATTCTCCGGATGCAAAGCGGCGTAAACAACGCTAAGCGTCGTTCCCAAGCAATATCCATGAAGCGTAACCTTATCAACTCTTCTCTCCTTCTTTATCCTCTCGACACATCTATGTATGTAATCCACGTAATCTTCTAAGCTCAGGAATTTGTCGGCTCTCTTAGGATACCCCCAATCGATCATCCAGATATCTAAGCCCTCTTTAAGCATCCTTCCGATAACGCTGACATCTTTATGCAAATCGAGTATGTAAGGTCTGTTTATGAAAGCATAGACAATCAGAACGGGATATTTGTGTTTCGGTTTCGATTTGAAATGCAGGAGTTTGAAAAGCCAGTCCTCATCGACAACTTCGTATTCGCAACTCCAAGGTTTTACATCAACCCTCTTTAAAACTTCAAACATTCTTTCCCCTCTCAAGCTTTTCAATTCTTTCCTCAAGTTCATTAATCTTCCTTCTCAAATCCGTAATTCTCTTGTAAGCTTCATCAATCTGCGAAATCGTTGCGAACGGATTGAGAGGACTGTTTTCGAACATCAATTCCATGAATCGCCTTGCATTGTAAATGTAATCCATGAGCGAATTGAGCATTTCGCCTTGCGTTCTTATGTATTCATCTGATTTCAGAACTACATCAAAATCTCTTGCAACGAAGTCTGCGAATTTGCTGATGAAGCTTTCAAAATCTTTAATCTTGCTTTTCTTCGCGGCATCCAAAAAATCGTGGACAGACCTTTTGTATATGTAAAACAGAATATCCCTGTATTCCTGATAGCTTTTCTCAAAGGATAGCCAAGATTCCATAGATTTGAAAAGATGTTCTGATGCTTCCTTAGGCATCAAGAAAGGAAGTTCCTCAGAGATTCTAAGTATCTCTGAATACTCGACTTCCATGTATCTGCTTAGATAATCCTGCCAAGCATCGATAAAATTCTCAACAACATCAGCTTTCTCCATGCTGTATATCCTTGAGAGAGTTTTTATATGCTCCATCCAAGCCTTTAAAAAATCGAGATATGCATTCAAGAGATTTTCTTGGATTCTCGTAAACATCCTCTCGCTCAGAAGGAATTTAATCGATTTTCCCATCTTCAACATTATTTCGAGGGGTCTGAAGAAGAGGATGAATATCTCATCAAATATCTCCTCGAAATCCTCGGAAGTAATATCTCCTCTATCGTATTTCTCCCATAGGGATTTCAGTTTCTCTCTGATTTGCATATTT
>CAZVXC010000184.1:0-2450 GCA_964631435.1 uncultured archaeon
CTCTCGGACACTCTATGAGCTTGAAATTCTCCTCTTTTTCAAACTCTCTGAAAGCTTCGGGAAAGTCTTTGAGTCTCGTTCCAATTGTTAGATAGCTCCTTCTGCTGAAGCTTATGTGATAAAATACACCTGTTGGTAGCATAGAGTTTTTTTAACGATCGATTATAAAAAAATTGTCAAATCTTTCTCGGATCTGTTAAAACACCGTATATAGCTGTCGCCGCCGCTGTCGCAGGAGAGACCAAGTAAATTTTACCTTCCGGACTACCTTGTCTTCCTATGAAGTTTCTGTTCGATGTTGATACGCTGTTCTCTCCAGAAGCTATGAGACCGAAGCTGCCGCCCATGCATGGCCCACAACAGGGATGCTCAACGATCGCTCCGGCTTCAACGAAAATCTCTATCAACCCCTCTTTCAAGGCTCTCATGTATTCATTCTTCGATGCCGGAATTATTATCAGTCTCGTCCCCTTAGCAACCTTCTCCCCTTTTAATATCTCAGCCGCAATCTTCAAATCTTCGAATCTCCCGTTCGTGCATGACCCTATGAAAACCTGATCAGCTTTAATCCCTTCAACTTCGCTTATCGGCTTAACATTATCGACTTTGTGCGGTAAAGCCACCTGAGGTTCGAGATCGCTAACATCAAGCTCTATAACCCGTTCATAATTTGCATCCTCATCGCTCCTAATTTCCTCAAACTCTGTTCCGAGATACCTTTTAGTCTCTTTATCAGGCTCGATTATCCCAGCTTTCGCACCCATCTCAATCGCCATATTCGTCATGGTGAATCTCTGGGACATATCCATGTTCCTTATAGTTTCCCCGCAAAACTCGGCAGCTTTGTAATTCGCCCCATCCGCTCCTATCATTCCTATGATCTTCAGAATTACATCCTTGCTATATACACCTTTGCTTAGCTTCCCGTTTATCTCGAATTTAATTGTATCCGGCACTTTGAACCAGAGCTTTCCTAAGGCAAATACCGCACCCATGTCTGTTGAGCCTATCCCGGTTGAGAAGGCTCCCAATGCTCCATACATGCATGTGTGGCTATCTGCTCCTACAACGAGCATTCCCGGTTTCACATGCTTCTCTACCATGAGCTGATGTGCAATTCCCTCGCCCACGTCATAGAATATTATCCCCTGCTCGTCTGCAAATTTCCTTAGTTTCTTATGGTTCTCGGCGGCGTTAATGCTGTCCGCTGGGGACTGATGATCCAAAACTATCACAATCCTCTTCGGATCAAAAACCCTTCCGCCATTCGTTATCTCATTGAAAGCTTTTATTGCGAGAGGTGCGGTTATATCGTTCGCCATAGCTAAGTCTATTTCAGCAAATACGAAGTCTCCTGCTTTAACATCCTTCTTTGACGCTCTTGAAAATATTTTTTCGGTTACAGTCTTACCCATAGCCTCCCGTAGCATGAGCGAAATTTAACACTATCGACTCCTAAGCAACTTCGCATTGATAGCGACGATGACAGTGCTCAGACTCATTAAGATCGCACCCATCGCCGGAGAAAGCAGAATCCCGTAACTGTAAAGCAAGCCTGCTGCGAGCGGGATCGCAAAAGTGTTGTAACCTGTAGCCCACAGCAGATTTTGCTTCATCTTCGAGTAAGTTCTCTTCGAAAGGTGAATTATGCTCACCACATCTCTCGGATCGTTTCTCACAAGAATTATGTCAGCTGTCTCAACTGCGACATCAGTTCCTGCACCTATCGCTATTCCGATGTCAGCCTGAGCCAAAGCTGGAGCATCATTCACGCCATCTCCGACCATCGCTGTTACGTATCTCATCTGAATCTCTTTTATCTTCTCTGCCTTCTCATGCGGAAGAACTTCAGCAAAGTAATTATCAAGCTTAAGTTCTTCAGCAACCCATTTTGCAACAAATTTGTTGTCTCCGGTTAGCATGAAACATTTTATTCCCATATCTTTTAGCTTTGCTATTGCTTCTCTCGATTCCTCTCTGATGATGTCTGCGAGAGCTATTGCTCCTATCGGATTGTTATCTTCTAAGACGAAAACAATCGTCTTTCCCTGCCTTTTAACATCTTCAATTGTTTTGTTCTCGATCTTTATTCCTTTCTCTTTCAAATATCCCGGACTGACAACTCTGTAAACTTTCTTATTCAATTTCCCTTCAACACCCTTTCCGGGAATCGCTTTAAAATCATGAACGCGCATTACCTTTTTTGACGAATCTACAATCCCCTTAGCTATTGGATGCTCTGAGTTTGCTTCAAGTGATGCGGCAATAGCTATTATCTCATCTCTGTCGAAATTGCTTAGTGGAATGACGTCTGTTACACCGAATCTTCCTTCTGTCAACGTTCCGGTTTTATCGAAGACTATCGCTTGCAAGTCCTTAGCTCTCTCGAAAGCTTGCCTGTTTCTTACAAGAAGACCTGATTTCGCTGCTAATGATGTTGAAACTGCAAC
>CAZVXC010000185.1:0-2407 GCA_964631435.1 uncultured archaeon
TCCGAAGCTCTCAGCGGACTCTATTATGCTCTCCTCATCTTCATCGAGGCTTATGAATATGCAATTTTCCCCGTTTTTCAAGCCTTCGTATATGAAATGCAACCCGAATGTTGTCTTTCCGGTTCCGTAAGAGCCGAATACGGTTATAACGTATCTCTCCGGAATTCCTCCGCCTATTATGCTATCCAAGCCTCTTATGCCGGTTGATAACATCTTATCACCTAAACTATCCTTTGCAACTTCGAGATAACGAATCCCTGTTCTGGATCAATAGTTATGTCGTATCTAAGTATTTTTTGCTTTTCCAAAATCGGCAGGACGCCGAGAAGCTTTAGTATATACATCGATCTCTTCAGGGTATCTTTGTCTATAACCCATTCGAAGATCAGGACACCATCGGATGTGTAGAAAACCTCTTCAGCCCTCGACTTATCTAAAATCCCTTTCGTAAGCAGAATGTAGATAAGCAGGTTATTTTTCAAAGCCAATTTCCTTAAGCCGATAAGGAAGTCTATCAGGTCTCTCCATTCTATCTCATCGCTACCAAAAACTTTGGTTTTTCTGATTAAATCGGTTAGAGAATCTATGAAAATAACGCTGTTGCTTTTCACCTCATCGAAAATATTTACGAGCTTTTCGAGAATCTTCTCAGACTTCAGCATGGAAAGCGAAGATTCCTCCGAAATCCAAGAGAATGGAATTATCGTCTTTGCAAAGTATTCCTTTGATAAGCTAAATATCTTCAACCTCTCTATCCATTCCTTGCTGCTCTTCGGAAATATCAATCTAAGGTCTCTAACAACTTCATCCACGCTTTGCGTTACCGAGATGTAATATGTATCAGTATCCAAGTTGCGTAAGGAAGTTAAAGCGAATTCCTTTCCTCCCGCACCTACATCCTCTGCAAGAATTATCAATCCCGGATACAGCCCGTTTGTTGTTGTGTCAAGTAGCGGTATTCCTATTTTCATTTTTTCCATAGCTCTCTTAGGAATTCCGCAAATATATACCTTTCACTCGATCTCTATAACTTCATCTACCATGAGAGCGATCTGGGAGTAATAGATGTCATCTATCTCCTTCTCGATCGAGAAGATAGTTCCGATGTAACCTTTTATCCTTATTCTGCCCGTCAGGTATCTTATGAATTTCAAAAGGGTTTCGAAAGATTTGTAGAGCGAAATAGTTGAAAGGGAATCGATGTATATGAATCTGTTTTCCGCCGTTATCAGGTTCATAGCCTGCTCTATCGCAACCTGCATCTGAGTCGGGTCTGGAGAGTTAAGATAGAAGCATCTGTCTGTATCGATCTCTTCCCCGCCTATCTGTCTTGTTATGCAATCTATGAATATTATCTTCGTGTAATCGATTCCCTCTTTCTCCATCAATCTCTTCATCGATGAGTAAGGTCTGTTTAATGTTACAAATATACCCTCTGCATTCTTCGTTAGATATTTAAGAATCTCAAGACTCGCTTTAACATATTTCTTTGCATCGACGGTAACGAGTATGATTTCGGCACCTTCTTTAATAGCTTTGTCGATCTTTGCGGCAATTTCACTCTCTGTGGATATAGTCATAGTCCTTCCTCACGTATTTTCCTTCCCTTATCACAATTCCATCCTGCGTTATCTCGAATGGTATGTAATACAGTGGATGACTGCTCCTATACTTCTTAAGAATCCTTAAAGCTCTTGCGTATCCCTCCGGAACTCTAAGGAAATCGAGGAATATAACGCATTCAGCCAAGTTCTTAGCCTCACTCCATTCCCATCTGTTTTGGGCTTCTTCCACGAATAAAGCCGTTATATCGTTTTCGTAGCAGAACCTCGATATGAATCTTATAGCCTGTCTGTATAAAACGGGGTCATTCAAAGCCTTATCCATGTCCGTAACTGTATCGAATATGAGTCTATCTATGTCTTTCAGATCGATCTTGAAAGTCGTCTCAGCAGACTCCTTTATCTTTTCATACGTCATCGGCAGCAAATACTTCGGTTCAACCCTTACGAATCTCCAGTTTATCTTATCGAACGCATCTTTCATATAACTCATCTGTCCAAGATATGTCTCGCAGCTTCGCCTGCCGAAAGTTGTTGCGAGATAAACAACTGTTTCATCATTCCTTGCACCCTCAGCCGCCCAATGGGATGCGAGAATGGTTTTTCCAACACCGCTCTTGCCTATAATTAGATTCACCGTATCCTTATCCAACCCGCCGCCGAGAATTTCGTCGAGCTTCTCTATTCCGAACCTGAGTTTCATGAAGTTAATAGAGCTTTAATTTAAAAATGTTTAGTCAAAGTAACCTAAATTTGATTTCGAAAACCGCTCCAGAAGGAACGTTGTCGTAAACTCTTATCTCCCCGTTGTATATCTCAATTAGCTTTTTGACTATGTATAATCC
>CAZVXC010000186.1:0-2321 GCA_964631435.1 uncultured archaeon
CCTTTGCATTCTTCCTCCATTTAATCGAAGATGAGATGTAGAAAGATCCTCAAACGCTGGCCTTTATTGGGTTTTGAATTCCCAGCTAAAGAATATACGGGCTTTTACGAATATCTCAAGAGGATCATATCTAAATACACCCTCCATCTCTTATGTATTCATCTCAGAAGTTATGTGCTTGGCGATATCACCAAAACCGGCGTAACCAAATTCATATCGACACTACTAGCTAACTCTGGCCAGCCCTCCTCATCGCATAACGCTCGGTCTCTGCTGGCCAGAGATCTTTTCAAGAGACTCTAGTTCTCTAGTTCGATGTTTGTTACTCATTTTTCATTTTTTAATTTACCTGCATCACTATATATAAGCTTTCTCTATTTCAACTCTTTTAATACGCTACATTATAGCATCCGAAAGCTCTTTTGAAGCTCTAATATACTCCCAAAATAAAATTAGACCTCTGGTAGACATAGGATGTTATAAAACTCTTAATCCAGCTTTGGACGGAATTGAAAGAGCTCCTATAGAATCTATTAATTGAGCTTCTTACTATCACGATCCTACATCGTTTAGAGCGTTTAAAACGTCCAAAAGTATGTTTTGCCTTCAAAGGCCATGATTACATCGGCTGTAATGATTCCCTTAACTCTTTTTAAAGCTTCAATAACTTTTTTTAAAATCTTGGTTTGATAGAGTTTAGAGATTTCTCAAAAGCCTTTGTTAGAGTATCATTCACTATCCATCCGCCTAAAGTAAAGTTCCCTCACATCGATGTATACACCGTTTTCGAGTTCATTGAGTGCTACTTTGAGCGCAGATGATCCTAATGCCTAATTCCCAAAAGGAGTGTGAACGGGTATTTCTTCGTAGTTCTCTTGAGATTCTCTAGCTCATCTTCTCTATTAAACAGATCTTTTCGGCTCTCTTTAAGTCGTAAATCCAATAACATAAGCAATGCTCCCGTTAATTGATAACGGTATCATTTAAAGGTTTCCTCATCTTGAACCGTCTTTAAGCCCTTAGAAATAAACCGGAAGCAACACTAACATGAAACGCTCTAAACTTTTCCCACACCTAACCAAAAGAAAATAATTTAAAGTTTCGGGAAGTGTTAATTAGGTATCCCTAGGGAGAGAAGGGATATTGCTGAGAGAGGAACTGAGACTAAAAGAGCTTATTTCCCCACGAGAACCGACGTCGAGTTATTGGAAAGAATCGTGCTTAAATAACTGAATAATGAGTTTACCATTGATCGCCTCAATATCTGGCAGTCCAAGTCTAAATCTTTTGCAATCATGCGCGGGACGACGCATCTATATCCGTTAAACCTAAGCCTTCTAACGTTTCTTAGGGGGGTTAACAGGTTTTAGATACGATTATATCATTGTCTACATGTTCGAATAGCAGATTATCTACCCAGCTCCATCCCAGCTCCCTTACCAAGCTTTTTGGAATCACTATGGATTTCAAATACATTCCCGATCCTGTTAACCTTAACCGACATGTTAATTCTCTCAGAATATCCTTCTGATTTCAGGGATGCCATCGAAATCCCTATCGTTTGAGAGCATCACTCGGATACCGTGTTCGAGCATTGTTGCTATGTGTATCCTGTCCTCGAAATCCTTGGGCTTTTTCAGCGTTCTTACTCTCCTGAAGATTTCACTCGTCAGCGGTAGAATCTCGATCTCAAGCTCTTCTAAGATCGTGTCAATGTTCTCAAGCTTTGTAAGCACGTGGAGTAACCATACGGTTAAGGCTGAGGTTGCGAGTCCTGAGTATTGCTCAATCAACTCTTTGGCTTTTCCTCCGAATTCCTCGTGAGCAGTGAGATAATAATAGAGGACGTTTACGTCAATGTACGTCCTCTCGGAGGATTTTTTCCGTCTCATGTTTCACCGCTTCGTCTATCTCCTCTGCCGTCTTATAGCGGGGTTCCACAATCCCGTAATACTTCTCGATAGCTGGTTTAATGGGGATTAGGACTATTTTTTCTCCTTCTAGAACTATCCTGAATCTTTTGTGTTTTATAGTGCTTCTTATGTTGGCTGGGAGGTATATTCTACCTTGCGCATCTACTCTTACTTCCATGTTTCCAAATTCTTTTACCAAATATAAATATTATGACTTCTCTCTTATTTCAAAATTTGATGAATCTAATCCTATCTTTTCCCTTATCTCTTTGAAGTATTAGATCTCCTCTCTCATCCCTTCCGTTGTCTCGTTACCGAAAACCCACAGCTCGTCACAGAATTCTAACAGCTTTTTGTTCATTTCTAAAGCCCTTCTGCGATCTTCCGGATTAAGATCACCCATGAACT
>CAZVXC010000187.1:0-2304 GCA_964631435.1 uncultured archaeon
CCCAATATCTGCAAATCAATCCTCTAATTGGCGATCCGTATAGAGAATATTTCTGGCTGACGAAGCTAAAAACGTCAATAAGCTCTAAGCTCCCTTTTCCCGTAACGAAAACGCCTATCTCGATCGGAAATGTCGTAAAAAAAGTTGCTGAGCTTTCAGGCTCGATAACGGCGGAGTTCTTAAACTTTATTTGAAGGAAATTTGTTATATTTTTCGGGAGATTAACAGGCTCAACCGGATTTATAACGATCTTTCCCGATTCGGATGAAATAATCTTCTCCTTAATCTCTTCGTTAAGCTTACGTCTGTATATGTAATACCCTTCATGCTCTTCAAGCTCTATTTCCGCTTTGTCAACCTTAATCCTCTGCTCCTTGATTTCATAGATGCCAAACACAAGATCGCTATCGCTTAAAGGTTATTTAAGCTATGCGGCGGAATCCTTTTTAACACAATTTTAATTATCCACCCAAAGAGATATATGTAATTGAGGATAAAATTTTAACGTGCTTGAAGTAAAAGGCAAGAAAGACATAAAAATTAAGCCGAAAGATAAGTGGATTTATTGCAAAAAGAATGGTTATATATGTTATGAAAATGTCCTGTATTCAGATGATATTTGGATAAAATTTGATGAACCAATCTTATCTATTTCGGTCGATGAATTCATCCTTTTAAGATTGAAAAGCAAGATAGTTTTGCTCGATAAGAGCGGGAATATTTTGTGGACTAAGAAAATGAAAGCAAATGCGATATGTCAAAAGGGAAAAGCTGTTGCGGTTGCCAAAAATAAGAAACTGATAGTATTTGACAAAGACGGAAGGAAGGTTTTATCAAAAAAATTTAAAGCTAAGATAAATTCGATCGACATTCACGATGGTTTGATCGTCGGAACTGAAAAGGGTGTCCACTTCTTGAAAGATAAAGACATCATCTGGGAATTGTTAGTCGGGAAGATAACTTTTTTGAGCGCGGGAGATATTATTATTGCCGCAATAGATAACGAAATCCTTGCAATAACACTGGACGGTGTTTTATTATGGAGACAGAGGCTTGATAACATCGTATATGATGCCGAAATAAATGAGGAGATCAGAGTTCATGCACTCGGATATCTCGTCAAGCTATCGTTTGACGGCAAGATAATTAGCATCGAGAAAGAGGAGATAGAGAGGTTTTTACCTCTTCCGTGGATTACTGTAAAGAAGGAACTTGATCGAATAAGCAGAATGCTTAAGGATGCGAGGAAGCTTAAGCCTAAGAAGATAAAGAAGGATGTAAAAATTGCAAAAAAGCTTTTTAAGAGATACATGTTCGGTGAGGCTCACGAAATTATTAATAGAGCGATAGATGAGCTGAGATTCTTGCAATTGCAGGTTATACTTCCGAAAAAGGTGAAATCTGGAAGAACTTTCCATATAACCCTCAGATTCTACAATTTCTTTGAAGAACCTATCGAAAATATAACGGTCGATTTAACAGACCTTGAAAACTACTTCGAGATATCTGAAAAAATTTTCGAATTACCTCAGATTAGAAGGGGGATGTTCATAGAAAAGGATGTTTCAGCAAATCCGAAATATGAGGGCTTGTTTCTCGTAACTGTGGAAGTCAAATGCAATTTTGGAGAGATAGAGAAAAAATTTAACGTAAAAGTTACGAAAAGTAAACTTCCATTAATCTCGTTAAGAAGGAAGGAGAAGAGGGAGGAGTCGATACTGGATTTGCTGAAATGAGTTCGTTTGCCAAATAATAATGTATAAAATATCTTAAACTTAAAATAAGTTTATCGCCCCTCTCCTATTGGTATTCCAATGATTTCCAACTTGGAGGATTTTTACTTTATTGTTCCTCATAAGACTTAATTTTAAAATCCTCTGCTCTAGCTTTAATTTTTCCCCGTTAAGTCTCTAATCATCGGTCTTTTAATTATTTTAATACACTGCATACAAGCATCAGATAGTAACACCGCTGTATTAATCGCCGGCTTTATGGTTAGAGCAGAAAGTCTTTTTTATAACAATTATTCGGCGCTTATCTCCTTGATACGCCTTTCTTTCTTAAACCAAAAATGATCAGTAAAAATGTTTATAGTCGTCTGCCCAGGGTAAGAGGAATAGATTGCGCATTATTTATTTATAATATTTATAATAGTTGAGATTATTCTAATGTAACCTGTGGTGGCGTCGTAGTTACATTTATATCCAAAATGGTAAATAATAGTTATGGCAAATTTAGCTTCAGGAGCCGGAAATGGGCGAAGATACGAATGCAAGGTTTGTAGTAGAACCTTAAAGGAATCCA
>CAZVXC010000188.1:0-2265 GCA_964631435.1 uncultured archaeon
TACGGGTCTATCTGGCTTTTCGATTATTCCCCTGACAATCTCATTCGATACAATCAATACACCGTATTTGGATGGTTCTTCAGTCTCCTTGTAAACGATCGTCCAAGGCTCGTTCACCTTCTTTATCGTCTCGGAATCGACTATGTTGTCTCCAGATATCACCAAAAACTTATCATCTTTGATCAAACCTTCAGCTTGCTTTAAAGCATGTGCCGTTCCAAGCTGCTGTTGCTGAACGGCGTATTTAATTCTTACGTTCCATTCGCCTCCATTGCCAAAGTAGTCCATTATTCTGCTTTTTTTGTAGCCAACGACAATTACTATATCAGGAATACCCGCATCTCTTAGTGCTTCCACGACGTATTCCAAAATCGGCTTGTTTGCCACCTTTATCATTACCTTTGGCTTGTTCGCTGTAAAAGGTCTCAACCTCTGACCTTCTCCAGCGGCTAAAATCACGGCTTGCATAAAACCACCTAAAATATGATAGAATACGGTTCGATATATCCCTCAACCTTCGCGGATGGTGCTATTAAAACATCGTTGCCTATTATCGTTCCGACGTTTATCGAAACGTTTATCCCCGTTTTTACGTTATCTGCGATTATCGCACCGAATTTTCTCCTTCCTGTCGAAATCTTTTTCCCCTTAACCGTGGAGTATATCTCCTTTTCGTCCAGTCTCAGATTCGCTATTTTCGTTCCAGCTCCCAAGTTGCAGTTTTCACCTATCACAGAATCACCTACGTAGTTGAGGTGCGGGACGTTCGTGTTAGACATAACTATCGAGTTCTTGATTTCCACGCAAGCTCCGATATGGCAGTTGTTACCTATAGATGTGTGGGGTCTTATGAAGCAGTTAGGACCTATCTTGCAGTTCTTACCGATGATTACGGGTCCGATTATGTAAGAGCCGGATCTGATTACAGTTCCCTCTTTTATGACAACGTTACCCTTTATGTGGGCTCCGTCCTCAACTTCACCCTTGATCCTCGATTCCTTTAGATCTTTTAAGAGTGTTTCGTTTGCTTTAAGCAGATCCCATGGATATCCAACGTCTATCCATGTGTCTATTTCAACAGCTCTGAAAACAATACCGGAATCTATTGCCATCTGTATCGTGTCTGTGATCTCGTATTCTCCCCTCTTCGACATCTGTGTCCTCTCTAAGAATTCGAACAGGTCCTCGGTAAAGTGATAGACTCCGGCATTTATTAAGTTGGAAGGGGGTTTCTCAGGTTTTTCCACAATCTTCTTTACCTCGCCGTTTTCGATTTTGACAACGCCAAAATCCTGAGGATTTGAAACTCTCTTAACGCCTATAGACATTCCGTCGGATTTTATCAACCTTTTTATGTCTTCGTGATCGACGATATTATCCCCATTTAGCATGAGGAATGCCCCTTCTATGAGGTGTAGGGCTGATTTCAATGCATCCGCTGTTCCGAGCTGTTTTCTCTGTGTGACGTAGGATAGATTGACTCCCCATCCGCTTCCGTCGCCGAAGTATTCTCTGATCTTTTCGTTTTTGTATCCAACAACGAGGATGATATCGTTTATTCCAGCTTTTTTCAGTTCGTTTATCAGATGTTCGAGGATGGGTTTGTTTGCTATGGGAAGCATGACTTTCGGTTTTGTATATGTAAGAGGTCGCATTCTCGTTCCTTCTCCTGCCGCCAAAACCACAGCCTGCACAGACCAATTACTAATATTTAATAGATAAAATCTTTTCGCTCCGTTGAAAATAACTTTTGTCTAAGGTCCTTTTATTGTTCAGAGTATGATTTTAAGGGGCACAATCTCGCTGGTGCTGGGTGTAGGTATGATAAAAGGGAAGGATACCATGATCAAAGCTTTAAAGATACTCAAAAAAGAGCTTACGAATGAGGAATTCGCCATATACTTTCAGCAGATTGTTAAAAGATCTGGAGACTCGGTTAAAGAGCTTAGCCTAGAAGAATTCGTCAAAATGATTAGAGAAATGTCAATAAGTAGCTAAATTTTTCATTTTTCCTCATTTGAGATACTTCCATACTTCTCTACTTCTCAGATACTCGTATCCGGGTTCAGGAACTGCTAGATCTGCATAGAACTCTCTCCAATATCTTACATTTTCAGGTCCTGGAATCTGCCCTAGATCTACGCTTGGTCTACTGCGAGCTACTACCACTAGGTCTCTTCTTGTGTCTATGCAATACCAATCTATAATCTTCTTTTCCCTCGCTCTGTGGAGAACTGATGATAGTCTCTGTGCCCTCTCTCTTCT
>CAZVXC010000189.1:0-477 GCA_964631435.1 uncultured archaeon
AGCTCAATCCATTCGATATAATGCTCTTCCAACATCGGATGCTCAACGCTCCCAACCTTAACAACGACTTTTCCATCCGCTTTCTCTATAACGGGAAGATGCTTTTCTTTCCCTTCCTCTGTTCTTTTAACCTCCATCAGTTTCATCGGTTGCCCACAGCAAACAAGCTGCCCTCTTCCGGCGTGGACAACCTCAACGATGTTACCACATACCATACATTTATATATTTGCATTAATTCGGTCATGCTTTCACCTACTTTTTATTAGATTTCATTAATTTAAAATACTTTTGTTTGAAATTCGAACATTGTATCGCAGTTAAATATATAAATAGGTTAGCCCATTCCTCGAATGCTCAGAGGGTGATGCTAATGGATGGTGAATTCAGGCACATAGTTAGAATCGCAGACACGGATTTAGACGGAAAGAAACCCGTAGTTTACGCTCTAACAGGAATAAAGGGAATCGGATTAAGGA
>CAZVXC010000189.1:487-2264 GCA_964631435.1 uncultured archaeon
AAAGACTATTGATAGGCTGAAGAAATTCGTAGAAGAGGAAATTGAAAGCTTGCCATCTTGGATGCTGAATAGAAGGAAGGATTTACACACCGGGAAAGATTTGCATCTTCTCGGAAAGGATCTCGATTTTGCTAAGATGCTTGACGTAGAGAGGCTTATAAAGATGAGGGCTTACAGAGGGGTGAGACACGCAAGAGGCTACAAAGTCAGAGGGCAGAGGACGAGGTCAACTGGAAGAAAGGGAATGACAGTCGGTGTTGTTAGAAGAAAGAAGTGAGGTGAAAATATGGGCGATCCAAAGAAGCCGAAAAAGAAGTATATAACCCCTACGAAGCCTTGGGATAAAGTTAGACTCGAAAAAGAAGCTCCTTTAGTCATCAAATACGGATTGAGGAATAAGAGAGAACTGTGGAGATTCCAGAACATCCTGAGGAAATACAGGAGAGTTGCGAGGGATTTGCTTGCGAAGGTTAATTTCCCCGGCAGAGAGGGAGAACTTGCGAAGGCTAAGGCACAGCAGGTTATTAAAAAGCTTAACAGAATGGGAATACTGCCGGAAAATGCCACTCTTGACGACATACTGAATCTGAAAGTCGAAGATTTCTTGGAAAGGAGATTGCAGACCATAGTCTATAGACAGGGATTGGCGAAGACTATTAAGCAGGCGAGGCAGCTTATAGTTCACGGACACATAGCTGTGGATGGCAGAAGAGTTACGTCTCCGAGCTTTATAGTCAAGAGGGATATGGAAAGTAAGATAAGCTACTACGCAAATTCACCTTTCTTAAAGATGGAGGGATAATATGGCTGAGAAGAAGAAAAAAGGTGTTTGGGGAATTGCACACATATTCAGCAGCTATAACAACACGATAATCACGATAACGGATATAACGGGTAGCGAAACTATCGCAAGGATAAGCGGTGGGATGATTGTTAAAGCCGGGAGAGATGAGGGGAATCCATATACGGCTATGCAAGCTGCTTTAAGAGTTGCTGAGATAGCGAAAGATAAGGGTATCGAAGGAGTTCACATAAAAGTCAGGGCACCGGGCGGAAATAAGCACACTACACCCGGCCCCGGTGCTCAGGCGGCGATAAGAGCTTTGGCAAGAGCAGGATTAAAAATCGGCAGAATAGAGGATGTTACGCCAATCCCACATGACGGAACCCGCCCCAAAGGAGGTAAAAGAGGAAGAAGGGTATGAAAGTTGAGATATTGGAAGATAACGGATTTTCCGCAAAATTTATTTTAAGAAATTCGAGTCCCGCTTTCGCAAACGCTTGGAGAAGAGCTATGAAAAGCTTAGTTCCCGTATTGGCTGTTGACTACGTCGATTTCTATCTGAACTCGTCTTATCTCTACGACGAAATTCTCGCACACAGAATCGGCCTCATACCTCTGAAAACTAATGTAGATAAATTCAATTTACAAAAGGATTGTGTTTGCGGCGGAGAAGGTTGTCCGAATTGTCAGGTATCGTTAAGGCTAAACATCGAAGGGCCGAAAACTGTTTATTCGGGCGATTTAATCTCAGACGATCCGGAGACGAGGCCGGTATATGATAACATTCCGATAGTCGAGCTATACAAAGGGCAGCAACTCATGCTCGAAGCTGTTGCGAGGCTCGGATTCGGGAAGGAGCATGCGAAATTTCAGCCGGTTTCGATATGCGCATACAGGTTGCTCGCTAAGGTTAGCTTGGACGAAAGCAATTGCAACAACTGCATGAAATGCGTCGAAATTTGTCCTAAGGATGTTTTTGAGGTTAGAGATAAC
>CAZVXC010000190.1:0-2239 GCA_964631435.1 uncultured archaeon
ATTTAGGTTCTGGTTGCTTCATTCCCACCTCTCACCATAAAAGACCCCGTTGTGCTTAATTCTTGAATGGAATTTCAAATCTCTGTCGCAGATCGGAAATATGTCAATTCTATCGTTCCCTTCCAGTTCTTTCCTCGACAAAACTTTCTCTAAGTCTTTCCTCTCCTCACTCGTTAGAAACCCTATGAAAGCACTTTTCTGAATTCTTACTAAGCCGAAGTCTTTTAGGATTTCAGCTATCTTGTTTCTTAAGCTATCTTTCGATATATCATAAACGACTAAGACTTTCATGCACGAATTAGAACCTAATTCCTTAATGTTAGTTTTCATTATGTATTCCGAATAGTAGTGGTTGATAATGTCTATAAAAACTACTTAAAACAGTAATTTCTGAAGATGCAATAATTGGGGCATCTATCAGCAACTTTCGGCTCAGTATCTTTTAAAAGCATCATCTGAAGCTCATCCCTTTTTTCCAAAAAGCCCGATCTCAAATAATCGCTTATGATGTAAAAATCCCTGTCTATTTTTATGCCTCCTCCAATTCTCGAAACGTAAACCGTGCAACCTATGTCCACAGGTCTTTCAAAAACGCTCTCAAAAGCTAAGGCATATCCCGCAACTTGCAACCGATGCCATTCCTCTTTTCTGCCGAGCTTAACATCGAAAATCATTCCACCGAGCATCCATGCGGCATCAGCTCTCAAATATTTGCTTAAACCCAATAAGCTTCCATCAACAGCAACTTCGGTAGCCATAGGGAAAGATAGCTGAACCAAACTTTCCTCATTCAGGAAGGGATATTTAGCTTTAACTTCTAAAATCTTACTTTCTATTCTTGTAGCCTGCCATTTTGCTATTTTTCTGCAGAAATCCATTAGATCATTTATATCTCTATCGTTAAGTTCTATATTCTTTTTCATTTCGCTGATATCCTTTCTTACAGACTCTTCGGAATTTTTTATGAGTTCCTCTCTTATATCCTCATATCCGAGATAAACGAGCTTCTTTGCTCTCAAAAACATTGAAGAAATAAGTTTATGAACTATAAAGCCCTTAGCCTGATGGACCGATGTTGGAACAGATTTCCTGAGGATTTTATGCCTAAGCCAAGCATCTCGGCGTGTAGGGCATATGGAACATGCAATATCCCATACCGGCAAGAGAAGTTCAGATGAATATGGTCTTATCGGACTGTCAAACCAGTTCCATCCTCTAAGTCTCTCATCTATTTGGCTATCCCTTGCTCTTGGCAACAGATCTCTTGTGAGTCTCTTTACCTCTATGAGATCAAGGTAGTACATACTTATCACCACGGGATGTATGGTGATGTTATCGATTCTCTATTCCCTCTTAAAAATGATACGATCTCTTGGACGTAATAGAACATCAGTGTTTCCATCTGCATTTTTTTACCCTTGTATTCAATTCTATTCTGCATAAAATCGGAGAAGAATTGGTTTTTTAATGTTAGTATGGTCTTGCTTTTCGTTTTTTCACTGAAATATGCTGGAGAAATCTTTTTTAGAAAGCTGATAAGAAATCTGTCCACAATCGGTCTGAATGGTTCGACGAGATCAAAAACGAGGGATATCCTGCCGGGTCTTTCTACGTGAAGATATCCCATAAACGGATCTAAACCGAACTTTAACGTATATTTCCACATCTGGCCACTCAGCAGATTGTAGCATACGTTTAGACATGTATTTACTGGATCTTGGCTTTTTCTATTCCGACCTTCAAAATTCCAATCATCTAAGGCAAACTTTATTCCATCCCAGTAGTAATTCGCGCATTCACTTTCATACGCCAGAATTCTTTTTCTTGCAACGGATAATTCTTCGAAATCTTCATTTTGAAGCTGTTCAAATTTTTCCTTAATTAGAGTATAGATATCATATAGCTTTGATGAAATAACTTCGTTCATTCTTCTGCTTTTTGAATAGTAACGTATATTCGACATCTGATTCCTTATCTTACCTATTATAATGGATTTCGCTATTTTCACACCCCTTTGATCTTCTAAACTTTTATACTGCTCGTATCTATTTTCAGCTGTTCCGCCCATCTTAGCATTTACAACCCTCGCAATAGGCTTACCCATTGGCGTCGTGAAAAGTATATCAACGCCAGATTCGGAAAGAGCTTTAATCAATTCGGATGAAATACTTATCTTTCCGGAGATTATAACGTCTCTCACGGATTTTATTGGGATTTCATCTTTTCTGTCAGAATTGAC
>CAZVXC010000191.1:0-2235 GCA_964631435.1 uncultured archaeon
AAATTCGGCTTTTTGCTTTCTTCCTCTTTGCTTTCTTCGACCTCTTTATCTATCTTTTTTCTGAACTTCAGAAGTTTTTCCTTTATCGCCTTGAACATACTACTCCTTCTTCTTCGCTTTTTTCATAAGCTCTTCAAGCTCACCCTGAATCTTCATCATCTGATTTGCTATTTGATTTAAAAGCTCCCTCAGCTTTCTTTCGGCATCATCCATCTCCTGCTTCTTATTTTTTAGCGTCTCGATCGCATCACTAACCTCCTTCTCAATGATTACGCCTGCGCCTACGTCAACGAGGACTTTCTTATTTTCCTTTACATCCGCATAAGCAAAGACGCCACCGCCCAAGTTTAGCAACGCATCAACGCTCTCAGCCTTCTCAAAGAATTCGAGGCTTTCGATAGCTTTATCTATCTCATTTTTAATCAGCTGTATCTCCTCTATCCTATCCTGTATCCCTTCGGCTTCTTTTCTCAGTCCTTCGAAGTAGATCAACCTTTCCTGAATCGATTTCTCAACACTCATGCTCATTCACTCATCCTTACGCTTTCTATCTTAATAAGGTTTCTCTTCACCTTATGGTTGCTTCCCAAGAGCGAGTAAGTCTTTTCGATCGCGAGTCTTTCGTTCTCAGCTTCAACAACTTTCCTAAATCTCGTCCAAATCATCCCATTTCTAAATTCCCCTCTAACCTCAAACTTCATCCCATCACCCCACGAAGCCTAAGGCTTCCTCAATCACACCAAGCTCGAAGCCTGTTGTGTCTCTTCCTGCGAGATAGCCTTTTGAGTTCGCCACAACACCAGTCCCGACCATCTCGCTTCCGAAATTCACGGTCCCCTTAACGGGTTCAACTTTTAATACTTCCTCTATTATCTTTACCTCCCAATCGTTAGCATTCGGATTTATTAATGCACCTCTATTTGTTATTACAGAGGACATTCCAACAGTCTTTATTCCCCCGATCGTCCCTTTATGAATGTCGATGCTTAAGAAATCTTCTATCTTCTCGATTATTCTCTCATCAATCTTCGGATGGATTATTCCGCCTTTGTCATTCAAAGCTAATATATTGCCGATACACGTTATCTCGGTATCCAGAACGAGAACATCGATGCTCTTAGATAGCTTTACAAGTTCTTTTTTCATTATGTTTTTGCTCACAACAGCGCCTCTCGAATTCAAAGCGACCATAGCTCCGACAAGCTCTGAGCCGCAGATCTTAGTCCTTATTATATCGACGTCAAGCTCGTCTCTCAAAGCATCTTCGATCTTTCTGTCTCTGACTCCGATTATTGCGAAATCGTCATTGGCCCTTATATACAAACCTATCAACGGCGATCCGCTGATCGAAACCTGTTTCATAAGCTATTTCACAAGTTCAGCCTCTACAATGCCGTCATCGAATTTTACCGCTCTAATTCTAATCCTTGCCGGAACTTTTTTTCCGCCTCTCTCCCATATCTTCTCGTTTATGCTTGCATCAATTTTTATATTCTTAACATCAGCTTTCATGTGCCTGCTCAAGAAGTTTCTGACGTATTTTACAGCTTTCTTAGCTCTAAGCCATCTCGGATACCTCTTCATCTTCTGCCTTAAGCCGATGGTATAGACTCTCTCAATTTCAACTTTCGCCATGTAACCACCTCAGACTTTGAGCTTTTTCGATCTCCAGTGCCTCCTTTTTGGGCTACTAACAACTCTCCTCTTCGTCTTGAGCGTGATCCATACGGGTGCTCTTCTATTTTGCTTGTAGAACTTCGCAAGTCGCCTCTTCACACCGAGAGTTTTTTTACCCATCGTATCACCTACTTCCTTATTATCTTCGTCTCCCTTTTCTTTGGCATAGCTCTTCTTAGAAGCTCCTTAAGCATCTCATCCGTCAGCTTATTCTTGATCCTTCCAGCCTGAGCTAATGCGATAAGCTGATTCTCAACAGCCTCAGCAATCTCAGGATGTGCGAGCTTAATTCTCGTTAATCTCTCCCTCGCTTCAGGTTCGAGTATCGCCCTTAATATCGCTCTCTTCTGCTCCTCAATTTTCCTTGCCAGTTCCTGCTGTCTCGCTATTTCTTCGAGTTCCTTCTGCCTCTGAGCTTGAAGCTCCATAAGTTTTCTTCTTCTTATCTCCTCTAATTCGTCCATGATAATCACCTATGAGAATAATTAACGCAAAAATTAAAAAGTTTTTCAGTATTTTGCAAGAGCCGGAATTTCCTTTTCGATTTCTTTTTTAATC
>CAZVXC010000192.1:0-707 GCA_964631435.1 uncultured archaeon
GTTGTAAAGGATGTTGTTCCGGATGAAGAGCTTGTGAGAAAAGCGAGGAATGCGGAAGAGAAGATAAAAATAAGGCTTAATTCCATTTTAAAAGATAATCCGTTCATAGAATACAGATTTCTCGGCAGCTATGCGAGAAATACTTGGCTTCCTGAGAGTCTCGAAATAGATGTCTTTCTTCTCTTTCCTGAGGATTTTGAAATGCAAGAGATGGAGAAAGTGGCTATAAAGATTGGAAAAGAAGTCGTTGACAGCTACGAACTTAGATACGCTGCACATCCATACGTTCATGGGATTGTGAGTGGTGTTGAGGTAGATATAGTGCCATGCTACAAGCTGAAAACGGCTGAAAAAATTAAGAGTGCAGTCGATAGAACTCCATTCCATCACGAATGGCTGAAAGATAGGATAAGAGGGAAAGAAAACGATGTAAGATTGCTAAAAAGATTTTTAAAAGTGTCCAATCTCTACGGGGCTGAATTCAAAGTGAAAGGCTTCTCAGGATATCTGTGCGAATTGTTAATAGTTTTTTACGGCTCATTCCTTAATTTGATAAGAAATGCGGCACACTGGAAAAGAAATATGATGATAGATATTAAAAATAAGGAGGTAAAGGTTGTTAAGGGGTTGAAATGCATTTTCGTAGCTGATCCCGTTGATGAGAAGAGGAACGTTGCAGCGAATCTAAGCGTAAACAATTTCGCAAG
>CAZVXC010000192.1:717-2198 GCA_964631435.1 uncultured archaeon
TTTTTTATCCGAAAGAACTCGTTATCAACGAGGCAAAGCTGAAGGATGAAATTGAAAACAGATTCGTTTACGCTATCAAATTCAAAAAACCGCCCATCGTTGAGGACAACCTCTACACCCAGCTTGAAAAGGCTGAGAGAAGAATTAAAAGTATCTTAGAGCGGAATGAGGTGAAGGTTTTGAGAACTCACAGCTTCGCAAACGATTACTGCTACATAATCATCGAAACCCTCTTTGGAAAAATATCAGGGGTTAAGAAGCATTACGGACCTATTATCGAAAATTACGCCGATTCTATGAGATTTATCGAGAAGAATAAAGAATATGACAAGTTTTTCGAAGATGGAAGGTATGTAACATACAAAAAAAGGGAATTAACCCATGTCCACGAAATTATAGAAAATGCCGTCAGAAAAGAGTTTAAATCGATGGGGAAGGATGTGGCAGATTATATAAGAGATGCTGTCGTTTTAAAAGGCCTCGATCTTCTTGAGATTAAGGATGAACTTGCGGAATTTTTGTGCATCAGCGAAAAATTTAAATGTTAGATATTCATAACATTTTGTTAGAAATATCTAACAGGTTATTATAGGAAAAGCTATGCTTTGATAAGCGTAATCGTAACGGCACTAATGGGCTTCGCCGTCGGATATGCAGTAAATCAAAGCAAACCATATCTCAGGTTGATCTCAGTTCTCATCGGAATCGCCGCTATGAGCTTCGCAAAGAGAAACCTTGACGAAGTCCTTGAGGATGAGAGAATTATGAGGATTTCGGAGTAGGTGTCGAGAAGAGCCTTCGAGATTTCCACAATAGCTTTCGCCCTGCTCGGAATGGTATTGATAGCTATGAATAAAGCTATAGGATATATCTTGGATTTCGCAGTTTGCTGCATGCTAATTCTCTACTTAGCATTCTACGCTTTGTATTCGAGAGGTGAAATCTCGTGAGTTCGAAACTTCCCGGATTGCTTATGATATCTTTGGGTGCGATGCTGTGGTTCTTAAAGATTCGTTTCCTCGGAGTGGGTTTGCTTTTCTTAGGTCTCGTGTTCTTAGTAAGTAAAGCGTTATACCTGAGGAAATCGATGACAGATAAGGTTATCGATGAAAGAGTTGAAAGAATAAACGAAAAAGCCGGCTATTACGCATTCTGGATTCTGATTTCATCCTTAGCCGTAGCGATAGCTTCGAGCTTGTATCTTGAGCTGGAAGCGAGAAATGCACTTGAAGCTTTATGCTTCGTAGGCATATACTGCTATTTTCATCCTCAGATATTACTTTTCGAGAAGCTGCATTTAAGGCGATGCTGAATGAAAACGAGGATCAAGGAATTCAGGGCAAAATTCAACATGACACAGGAGGAGCTTGCGAAAAAAGTTGGAGTTCGTAGAGAAACCATAGTCTTTCTTGAGAAGGGCAAATACAATCCATCTTTGAAGCTCGCATATAAGATAGCGAAAGTCTTCAACGCAAGAATAG
>CAZVXC010000193.1:0-2189 GCA_964631435.1 uncultured archaeon
TGTTAGAATATCCAAGAATCTCAATCTTAGCATCCCTCAGATTAACCTTATTCAGCTTCTCCAAAATTCTCTCGTCTGGATTCGATATCGAGAAGTGCTGGATCGTTACGGCTTTTCTGTCCTTAGTCCCGGCAAAGCCTATTCTCTTTCTGCTTATTCTGAGAATATTCGAAAGGACTCTTACGAAATTCAAAGTATCCCAGTTCCTCTTTTCTACTCTGATGATGAGATATTTGCCTTCGTTCATTAGATCGATATCTGCGATTTCTTCAACTCTGAAGTATTCGGCATCTCCCTTAATTCTTCCATCTATGCCTTCCCCGGATGTGATATATGCTCTTATTCCTATTTTCTCCTCAATCATCTTCCATAAAGAAATCGAGCGTAACCTCTTTTTTCTTCTTTTCCTTCTTCTCTTCTCTCTCCGCCACTTTCTCCTTCTTTTTCTCTTCTTCTTTTACCCTTTTTTCCTTTTCAAATGCTGTCAAAAAGCTCTCATCTTCCACTCTGTGCAATCTATGCCTTTCTATGTATTTAGCTATCCCCTTTCCCTTCTCCTCTCCAACTAAGAATTCAAGCTCATCCCTGCTGAATTTGTAGAATGCTGAAATCTTTGCAGCCTTCTCAATATCAAGCATATCAAGCAGAGATTTTATGTATGGGAACACCTCTTTCGCTTTCTTTGAAGACATATGGGAATATTTCCCTATCTTTTTCAGAACGCTTTTATAAATCTCCCTCCTCTGCCTTGCATACGCAATTTTGCTCCACAATGCTGGGCTTTTATATCTCGTAAAGCCTCCTTTCGCCTCTTTTTTAACCTGCTGAACTCCGGTTGTCATCAAATAGCTTGCATACCTCCAAAGTCTGTAAAACTGCATTCTCTTTACCCTTCCGAGAAAGATATCTGCGTCCGAAAGAATTTTATATGCTTCGAAAAGCTCTTCTCCCGTATATTCCAACGGGAGATTCTCCTCTATCCAATTGATAAGCTCCTCAGGAGATTCGTCAAGAAGCATCGTATCGGCATGTGCTGGAATCTTTGTCTTGAAAATCTTCTGCATGAGCTTAAAAACATCAATCTCCTGCGTCCTCTTAGCTACGACAACATCTTCAGCTCTTAAAAAATCTCTACCTTCAGCGATCGCCTGTAAATCGTTTATTGCTGCTCTTAAATCACCTCCAGCGTTTTCGGCTATAAGCTTTAAAGCCTTGGGATCGCATTTAATCCCTTCATTCTTACAGATCCTTTCGAGAACCTTTGCGATCTGATTCTTATTCAACCTTCTAAAGTTGATCATAATCGTGTTCTTTCTTAATTCCGCTGAGAGGTTATACGGCTCGTTCGCTATGAGTATCATCGGCTGTGGCGGATTCCTTTTTATAAGTCTTATCAAAGCCGATTCCCCACCGAAGTCTTCTTTCTTATGAATATTATCTACCTCATCGAGAATTATAAGCTTAAGCTTTCCCGATCTTGAGGAAAAAAATTCACCTTCATCGCTTATAGTCTCGTTAAACGCTCCTTCACCAACTATTCTGTATATTATATTCCAACTTCTCTGATCGCTCGCATTAAGCTCAACAACCTCCCATCTCATAGTGTTTGCCAATGCTAATGCGAGAGAAGTCTTTCCCGTTCCGGGGGGACCTGCGAAAAGCAAGGGCTTTTGCTTCAAGCCTTCTTTCCACTTCTCAGCCCAAGTCAGGACGTTATTCTTTATAGTTTTGTCCGCTATAACATCTTCAATCCTCTTCGGCCTGTATTTCTCAACCCATAGCATCCCAGCAATCTCTGCTTGAATAGAATAAATAATTTAAGTTACCTCCCGATCTATCTCTCGATGCTGATAAGAGAAGAGTTCAGAAAGATAAACAGAGAATTCGTTGAGAAGTATGAGCAGATCGATAACTCCGATGAATTTTACTATTACATGTCAAAGCCTTTAAGGAGGAGTTTCAGAGTCAATTTGCTTAAGAGCGATGTTGAAACAGTTGTTTCGAGGCTTAAGGATTTCAAGCTTGAAAAGATTCCGTGGTGTGAGGAAGGCTTCTTCGTCTATGCCGATGATATAACGAATACTCCCGAATTTTCCTTAGGGCTGATATTCATGCAGGAGGCAAGCTCTATGATCCCAGCGGTCGTTTTAGATGTCAAAGAGGATATGAACGTCTTAGACCTCGCCGCC
>CAZVXC010000194.1:0-2189 GCA_964631435.1 uncultured archaeon
CCTCGGCTTCTCAAGTATGTAAATTCCGTCTTGGAATCCTCTGATATCGAGATTCTTCTTCTTTGTAGCCTGCTCTATGTTCGCCGCTGTTTGACCGCACTCTTCCTTATCTATTCCGCTCACAATTATCTCATTCCCTACAACTTTAACCTCCGCTCTACCGAAGATTTTAGCCCTTCTCGGATGTTTCTCGCCTAAAAAGTTTTCTATTACGACTTCATCTCCCTCAACTCTAACCTTCATTGGGAAGTGTGAGTAGAGGATTTTCAATTTGTATTCGAAACCTTCTCTAACTCCCTTAATCAGATTGTTTATGTGAGAAGCGTAAGTCCCAACCATCGCCCTTATCTTCGTCTTCTTCTCATCCGTATAAACTCTAACTTTCCCATCAGTTTTTTCTATGCAAACGCCTCTAAATCTTAAAAACTTACTGTTCTCTCCTTTCGGCCCTCTGACTTTGATTTCATAGCCATTTACGCTATCCCCATTTATCTCGATGCTGACATCTTCTGGAATTTCGACGAATCTCTCCTCCATTTTACCACCTCAGTAAACGTAAGCCAGTAGAACTCCTCCGAGTCCCCTTTCGACAGCCTCCTTCTGAGACATCACGCCATGCGTTGTCGAAACTATAAGAATTCCGAAATCCCTTGCGGGCAAATATCTCTTCTCGAACTTCTCGTATTCCGTTCTTTTTACAGAGAATCTCGGTCTTATCGCCCCGCAATCGTTGATTCTACCGAGAAGCTTTGCAGATATGATGCCGCCTCTGTGATCGTCTTTTACCTCGAATTCCTTTATGTATCCATATTCTTTCATGACATTCAGGACCTTCCCTATCAGTTTCGATGCCGGCTTAATTTTCACCTCAGACTTCCCTATTCTTTCGGCATTTTTTATCGCTGACATAGCGTTCGATAGCGTATCGCTCTGCATATCCCCACCTCACCAATATTTTTTGAATCCCAACTCTTTTGCAACTTCTCTGAAGCATTGTCTGCACAGATACAATCCGTATTTCCTGACTATCCCCCTTTTCCTTCCGCATCTTCTACATGGATTAGCATTCCTACCGAATTTCTTAGTCCTTTCCTTTGCCATAACTACTCAACCTCCACACCCAACTTTCTCAGAAAATCAACCGTATCATCCTTCGTTACCCTGTGAGCTTTACCAATCTTATTCTTCGCAATCTTCCTCCTCGAAACCCTATATCCCTTTCTCTTCAGCGAAACGCAAACATCCATTCCGAAGATACCCATATCGGGATCGTAATCGACTCCGGGGAGATCTATATGCTCCTGAATTCCGAATGAAAAGTTACCATCTCCGATCTGTTTATAGCTCAGCTTATTTTCCTTAACGGTCAAAGCTTTCTTCAAAAATTCAAGAGCTTTTTCTCCTCTTAATGTAACTTTCGCCCCTATAGCTTCTCCTTTCCTAATTCCGAAGTTTCTTATCGTTTTCTTAGCGTAAGTTGATGTCGGTTTTTGTCCCGTAAGCTCTTCAAGTAGCTTTAAAGCCTTCTTTTGTCTCTCTCCGCTCTCTCCAACTCCAATGTTTATCACAACCTTATCGATGATCACTTCTCTCATCGGATTCATCTATTACACCCCCAGATCGATAACGGGCTTTTCATCATCTTTCGAACCGACAACGAATATGTATTGCTCAACAGTCGTGTATTCCTTGCCTTCAATTTCGATCGTAACGAGATTCGGTGCGGAGCTTCTTACAACCTTATACGACTTCAATCTCCCAATTTCTCCTGCGTGCGTTCCGCCGATGACCATAACGAGAGCATCCTCTTCGAATTTCAGATGCTGTAAAATTTCTTTCTCCGGAATTTTCAAAAGTATGCTGTCCTTAGTTTTGTATTCGTTTGATGCCAATATGTTCGTTCCGTCAAAGAGATTCAGCTGAACTTTACCACCTTTTAGCATCGTCTTGTTATCTATTCTGTAGAGCTTCTTATCGTAATCCTCGACCTCTATAGGTATGAATCTGCCCCTCTCATCGAAAACCATTCTGTAATTCAAATCCATTTTCGGGATGGATACGACATCAAATAACCCGACGGGGAATTTGTAATCCTTTCTTAAGATTCCGTCAACCAATACGTTGCCCGCTGCTATAATTTTCCTCGCTTCCCTCGCAGTATTAGCCAATCCCAAGTAATCCCTTATTAT
>CAZVXC010000195.1:0-2167 GCA_964631435.1 uncultured archaeon
TTTTCATACCTCTCGGAGTTGTTGCGGTGAAATGACCTTTTGTCAGAGCAAAGACGTTATTGTTATGGACGAAATATGCTACATCTGTATTCCTCTTTGCCGCATGAATGAAATGCTCCATTCCTTCGTTGAAAGCATCCCCATCCCCGGCAAAGCCTACCGCAATCAAATCCCTGTTCGCAAGTTTGATGCCAGTTAAAAATGGCAGAACCCTGCCGTGAATTACGTGGAATGAAGGGAGGTCTATGTAATCAGTTATCCTTCCATGACAACCGATTCCAGATGCCACAACGATTCTGCCTTTCTCTATGCCAATATCTCTTAACCTCTTAACAACGTTTTTAAACGCTTTAAGAATCGAATAATTCCCGCATCCTGGACACCATTCTATCCTCCTCATGCAATCGCCTCTCTTATCTCTTCAGGTGTGAAAGCTCTTCCATCCCATTTAAGGATGCTTTCAACCTCTATTCCGTAGTTTCTTAGCATCTTTCCGAGCTGGGATGTGTAATTACTCTCGATAACGATAGCCCTTCTTATCTTCGGAACGAAAAAGGGTCTGAGGTATCTGATAGCTATAAGCCTGTAGCCGAATTCGTCTGCGATATCATATGCCGCACCGAAGCTTGAACCCCAAGTTACTATCGCCTCCTTTCCGCTTAACACTTCGATATAAGCCTTATTTTGCACCTCCTTTTCAATTAACTTCTCTTTCTTCATTCTCTTTTCATGCATCCTCCTTCTGATCTCTGCATCATCCGTTGTCAATCCGAATTCGTCATGTTCGTTCGAATTAGCCTTAACTATCGCCGGAGGTATTGCATATTTCGACAAACCGCTTTCCGTTATCTCGTATCTCTTGAAAATTCCATCGCTCTCTCTTATTACTTCAACTTTCTCTTCTTTGGCATCCTTAATTTCCGCTGTTGTATAGCTTTCAACTATGACCTTATCTGTAAGCATCAAAGTCTGAACCTGATACTTCCATGCGAGGTTTAACAGCTCAGCTGAAAGCACGTAAGCATCTTCTATGCAGTAAGGTGATGCAACGACGAAAGGGAACTCGCCATGAGATGGGTAGAGGACGAAATTTAAATCCTCTTGTCCGTGAAACGTAGCCATTCCAGTGGAAGGACTGCTTCTCTGAGCTTCTATTATCATCAGCGGAATTTCAGCCATCGCAGCCAATCCAATGCTTTCCGTCATCAAGCAAAATCCCCCACCGCTTGTGGCTGTAGCAGCCCTCTTTCCGGCAAAAGCACTTCCTATAGCCATCATCACGCAAGCTATCTCGCTCTCAGCCTGATATGCGATTATGTCTCTTCTCAAAATCTCGTGGAATATCGGCGACGCAGGAGTCATAGGATATGCGTAAAAACATCTTAGCCCGGCTTTTATCAAACCGTCAGCTATCGCTTCAGCTCCGAATAAAAACCTCTTCGGCTTATCGTATCCGATTATCATCTTCGCCCCATACTTCTCTTTGAAATATTCGTAGACTCTCTTTGCAATAGCTATATCAGTCTCAGCTTCTCCGTATTCCTCCTGAAAAACCCTCTCGACCTCTTTGAAATCCAAGTTAAAGTAAGCTGATATCGCACCGATGACTGCTGCGCTCTTAAATATACTCCCGAAATCCTTCGTAAACTCCGTTATGGGGATCGAATAGCCTTCGCAATCGAATTTGCTATCGTAAATTATCTCCCCTTTCAGATTTTTTATCCGATCCAAGAGGTAATCTTCAAGCACTACGAGCAAATTGTAATGCTTTCTGTGGGTGTAAATCTTCCTTTCAGAAAAGCGGACGTGGCTTATGTTTTCTCCACCCCTTATTCGGGATTCATAATCCTGATAAACGAATGAGTTGTAACCGATATTGGAAAAGATTTTCCCCGTTAGCTTTCCTGCCTCTTTTATCCCCTCTCCGGCTGCACCGCATATGCATATGCTGAAATCGATCATAAAATGAGAAAAATTGTGAATTTTTAAATCTTATCTATCTTGCTCGGTCATCACAGTCTCAACTATCCTTTTTCCTGCGACAACCTCATCAACGCTATGAATAACACCGCCAAGACTTTCTATCGTTCTTTTTATCTCATCAAAATCCATCTCATCTCCGACGATCGTAATTTTCACATTCTCCGTGCTTTGATCAATTTCGTAA
>CAZVXC010000196.1:0-2149 GCA_964631435.1 uncultured archaeon
CGAGATCATGCCTAGTCTCGTGGGCTCGGAGATGTGTATAAGAGACAGCTATAATATCGCCTCTGATTCCGAGATTTCTTAACGCAATCCTATCTTTTTTGCCTTCGACTAAGATTGCCGATCCGTTATCACTTTTGATTCTTAATTCCTCGATTACTTTCATGAGAGCCTCAAAATCCTTTAATCCTATCATAAGCATCTTTTTCATCCACACCCTTTATCATAACAACTTTATCCTTCGATTTCTTTCCGGAGATTATTTCGACTTTGCATCCAAAAAAGTTTGACAGAAATTTTTCAAGTTCTTTATTCGCTTTCCCTTCAACTGGTGGAGCTTTTATTCTAACGACAACCGCTTTCTTCCAATTATCGTAACCTTCGATCCTGTTCTCCTTAGAATTCGGAATAACATGGACTTTCAGCTTTGCAACTTTTTCCACAAACCTAATGCATTGAAGCACAATTAAAATTTTTTGCGATATTTATCACGATCTATCACAGACCCCCTCCCCTTTATTTCCTGTGGAAAAATAAATCGGGTACCTCAACAAAAATTCAGTTAGAGGAAGCAGATATAGCCGCGGTATTTTACAATTCAGATGGAGGTCATGTTGTTTAACAAAAAACAAAAATTCAAATAGCGTAATTATCCTACAGACAGTCTCTCAAGGTTGCTAATTAGGTTCCAGATAATTGTTCTCACATGCATAGGTAGATTTGGGTCCGAAGATAAATCTTCTAAGGTTGAGATAGCACTTGCCGCTTTAAGAGCCAAATCACCTTCCTTCGATAATAGGCTTTCCTTGATTTCATTTGCTGTCCTTCGCACATTTCTTGGAACGGTGTCGTCGTGGATAATCCTATCCAAAATTTCCAGAACGTTGCTCAATGCTTCGGACAAAAAGCATCACCTCCCAAACAAAATTATATACCGCAGACTTTTAACATTTGATATGGTTGAAGATAAAAAAATTTCGGAATCAGCAGAGCTATTACTTAAAGGTGCTAAGATGTTGAAATATCACTGTCCGGATTGTAGCATGCCATTGTTTAAATATAACGAGAAAATAATTTGTCCATCATGTAAGACTGAATTTCAAATTCAAGATGAAAAATTGGTTAAAATTGAAGAAACGAAGGAGAGCAATGTTCGCTTCGAAAGAGTAGAGAGAAGTGAGAGTAAAGTTGGTAAGTCGATTCAAAAATACTTAGAGGAAATTGTGAAAAAACTGTGTGTGAGAGCATTAAAAAGCGAGAGTTTGAATGAAATTAAAGAGATCGTAAATATTATCAAAGATTTGGTCGATATTTTGGAGAAGATTAGATAATCTTAGATTCTTGATTAAGAATTATAACATATTGAAAAATAGATTGTGAGAATATAGTGTGAAAGGTGTTGTCAAGGTTAGACTCCTACAGAAAATCGTAAAACTCTCTTGGAAAATGGGTTTAATCTTTCATCAACTCAATCATTTTCAGAAGCCAGTAGTTGCGGGGCAGCATAACTGTTTTCCAGTCCTTGACGCGCCCCATCTCCTGTTGCTTTTTCTTCCAGTTCTCAATTGATTTTGGTATCTCTGTCTTAGCTATTAATAAAAATTCCACACCTTTTTTGTCCAGCTCTTTTCTTAAATCCGTGGGACGACTACAAGAAGTTGCAATGTATATTTTTTTGTTTTGTATTCAATTTCCTCTACAGGAAATTTACTTTTAACGTAATTAATGACAGCCTGTATTCTATTTTCTTCAAATTTCTTCAATACATTCTCTATATTTTTCTTAAAGCTATCAGCAGCTAAACTTCCAATCTCTACGTGTTTTATAACTATTTTATTCTCCTCACCACGAACGGCTATTACATCTGCCTCTTTTCTACCTCCATCCTCTCCAGTGGTTAATGGGACATTAGACTCTACAAAATACCCTTCGAGAGATAGCCATTCGCTTACTAATTCTTCCTCCCACTCAGAAGCAAACATATTAATTTTTTTATCGTGAAACTATATTAAGATTTTCTCGATAATTTTGCTCCTGTTTTACTTTATTATTTTAGTTATTTTGTTTATTTTATTATATTATCTCTTATTTTAGCACTTTCATGTGAAAAACGAGCCGGAATTTTTTTGTTTTTGTTTTTATTATTATATTT
>CAZVXC010000197.1:0-2105 GCA_964631435.1 uncultured archaeon
GTGCTTCAGGATTCCGAGAATTTCCTCCCCTTCCTCCAGCTTATCCGCATGGGCAATGATGTCTTCAACATCCCTCTGGAGAAAATACTCATTCACATTAATTCCAAGCCTCCTGTAAATCTCCTTAAATCTTTCGTAAATCTCGTTAACTTCCGGCTCATTAAGAGTTTTGCCGAATTCCCGAATACTCTTGTATAAAGCAAGGGAATAGAAGACATTGGCAACATTAACTCCATCAATAGGGAGTCTCGTTCTCCTTTCCGCATTATCCACCACAGGCTTCAAGAGAGCTTCGACGAAGGATATGATCTCTTTCTCTACCTTATCCACATCCACCATTTCGAGAAATTCGTAGAATGCTAAGGGAACGTTAAGGCTTATAGCGTTGTAAGCTATCCTAAGCTCTCTGAAGATCGATCTGAATTCACTCTTGACAGTCTCATACCCCCTGTTAATCTTCCCGACCTTCACACCGAACCTCCTTTTCGATTTGTCTTTGAGAATTATCAAGGAGTCTATATCGGCATTCGGTAGAGAGAAGAAAGCCTTGGCATCCAGAGTGTGAATTTCAACATTATACTCGTTAACATCTCTAAGAATTGGAGGAGAGAATATCGTGAACGCTTCAATACCCTCATCACTTTGAAGAATTTTCTCCAGCTTCCTGTATGTCAGATATCTTTTCGCTGCCTCCAGCAAACTCACAGGATATAGGTTGAAGCCTGTCGTTATGTCCACGTAGAATTTGTTTGGCCTTCGCCTGATCATCTGTAGCAGTATAGCTGTGATTACGCTTTCAACACTACCCTCAAACCTCATCCCATTGAATGTTCCGATGGATGGAATAACCTCAACTTTAAAACTGCTAACTTTCTCACTCAAACTCTCACAAAAATCCTCCTCTGTCTTATCAATGAGGAATGATTCCGGAACAAAGACAATTAGCTCCACATCTTCCCCCATATTCTCAAGGTGCTGTCTCACGGCATCCGAGCTGAGATAAGCTTTGTATCTCTCCCCATCGATGATAAAAACATTCTCCTTGTATTTCGTTGGATCTCCTATAACTTGAAAAATCATCTACCTCACCAGAGCTTCAGCAAATTTCTTCCCAAACTCACTCACCTTCCCTCCTTCAATCAGTCCATGTCTTGCGAGCAATTCCCTCTCAGATGGTGTAAGCGATTCCAGATCCCCTTTGTAAAGTGCTTGAATTATTTTCCTCACGTAGTCCTCTGGTATAGGAATCGTCGGAATCCTCACTACCTCGTAATCCTTGGGGAACATGAGGGCGTTGAAGTATTTCTCCTTTCCTTTGTAGATTGACAATTTCTCCTCCTCGCTCTCCGCTCTGTAGATTCTTTCTATGTCGGGTCTGAGATTTTCGAGCATCTCGTTAACGATCTTGATGTCTGGAGAAACAACATGGAATATACCATCGACATTCAAGAATTGTCCCAAGATGGATAGGGTTATGCACATGTTCTTCCTCCCACCCGCAACGTTGAGATAAACGATATCTGACCCGAACTTTTCCTTCTGACTTCGGATAGCCCTTCCAGCAATTCTCATGAATTCAAAGTTCTCCTCTTCTGTCGTTACATCGTCAAACGGTATTTCAAGCTTGTGGATTCTGGTTCTTCCGTATCTTAACTTCATCGCCACTTTAATGAGTTCGTAACCCTGTTTTACCCTCTCATCAGTTGTCGTTATAATTACGAGATCTTTAACCCCGCCGAGATAATCGACGAAACTCGTAACAACAGGCGGACTCATGCCGAGTGGCGCAATAACGGCTATGTTCATACATTGATTTAAACTATTTCAAGATTTAAATTTTGGGATCGTCCAGCATCGCTTTCAATTAGTGTAAGAGTTTGATAGAGGATAACTGAGGAAGACTGATAGGTTAATCGGAACGCTAGATGGAAAATATTGCTAAAGAACACAATCCTCCCGGCAGGACGATAAAACTACTCAATAGAAACTTTGAGTCCTTCGTAAAATGTTTGTCTTTGGTTACAACTCTCAAATTCCCGTTCACAGCTTGATCATTGCTAGAAATCCTGTTGCAAATTGAAGCTTGTTTCGCAAACTGTTCATGC
>CAZVXC010000198.1:0-2101 GCA_964631435.1 uncultured archaeon
ACGTTCTTTTGCTCGATGCCCAGCCGGTTGAATTGGATGAAGAAGATCTTAAAGCTATAAAGGAGAAGGAGCTCGAATTTGAAGAGATAGATAAAGATGAGTTAATAGAGAACGATAGCCTATTGAGAGAGTTCTTTGGCATATACGTCTTAGCCCATTACAGAAACAGACCATCAGACCTCGTTATTCTTCTTGACATGCCAAATCACATTCCTCTGAGAGTAAAGGTTAATGGCAAAACCGTATGCTCCCTTCATGTTGCGATAGAGGGAGGAATGGATGAAGAAACTATAAAGAAGCTTTCGAGCGGTTATAAGCCGAAAGGACAGATAATTCCTGATTTGATTTTAAAACATTACTGGGATTACGAGTTCCCGGAATTGAGTGGGATAAGGATTGTCAGGATCGCAACGCATCCGTCAGTTATGGACAGAGGCATAGGCAGCTTCGGATTGAGCAAACTTGTTACATGGGCTGAACAAAAAGATTTAGACTGGGCAGGCAGCGGTTTCGGCGTATCGCCTGAATTACTGAGATTCTGGATAAGGAACGGTTTTATTCCGGTTCATATAACACCTCAGAGAAATGAAATTTCAGGGGAATATACTGTTATCGTTTTAAAGCCTCTTAAGATGCACATCTCATCTAAGGTCGATAAATTGAATTCTGAGTTCGTGAGGAGGATTATTGAGTATTTAAGTGATGAGATAAGAGATATCGAGATAGAGACTGCGAAGATGCTGTTAAAGAGCTTAAGGAAAGATGCAACGTATTCTGAGCCTATAATAGGTAGGGTTGAAAAGAGAAGGATGAAAAAGTATTTTCAGGGGCAGAGTTTATATGAGTATGTAGCGGATATTGCCAGACCTCTCGTAAGATATTACTATTCGAGAGTGGATAAAGCTGAGATCGATGAAAAGGAGGAGAGCGTTCTAATAGCGAAATGCATAATGTTGAAAGACTGGCGAGATGTGGGAGAGTCATATAGAAAGTTGTTGAAAGCATTAAAGAAAATTTGGGAGTGGTATCATGGAGCAGAAGAGGATTAATTTTGATTCAGAATACGTTAATGCCATACTTGAGGGAAAGAAGGTAACAACGATCAGAAAGGGTATAAAGACGTATCCTGTTGGCAGAATAGTTGATCTGACTGTGAACAATAAGACCTTTGCGAAAGCGAAGATAGATAAAGTCGTTGTCAAAAGAGTCAAAGAGCTGAATGATGAAGATGCGAAGAAAGATGGTTTTGAAAGCAGAGATGAGCTAATACGAGCTTTAAAAAGGATATACGGGAGTGTAAGAGATGAGGAATTTGTTACAATCGTCCACTTCACACCGGTTTAAACAAAACGTTTAAAAATTGTGAAAGCTTATCATCCCATAAGCCGGGGTTGCCGAGTGGTAAGGCGGTGGCCTGCTAAGCCACTGGGCTCTGCCCGCGTGGGTTCGAATCCCACCCCCGGCGTGTTTATTTCTGGTTTTGGTCCCTACCATAACTTTCAGAGTGGCGTGTAAAGTTATGAGCTTTTCTCTTTCCAGTTAGTGCATATTAGGTTTGGTGGGAAGATTATAACCAAAAAATGAACTTATGGATGTGTTTAAAAAATTCAGGGTGAACGCTGACAGCATATTGAATTTCATGATATCCTACAGCTATTTTATGTGGCTTAAAATTGTATTAAAATTACTCATGTGTGACTCTATTCAACCTCAACGCCGTGTATAAGCCAAAATATTATTCCACTCCGATTTTGCTTAAGCCCATTGATATGAATTTCATACACATCCACGGATTTTTTGAGCTTGAACTCCTCAAGAGTTTTGACGTAGTATAAGCCGCGAAGAATTCGAAGAAATATAAAAGTCTATTATCCAAGAAACTAGGAGATACTGTCATGATCTTGATTTACGAAAGGATGAGACAGGAAATTGAGGATGTATTTGAGATGATCAGAGAGCGATCAGGAGTGATGATGTGGCACAGAAATATAGATTTTGATGTGGAGCAGATTTTTGATAAAGATAGATTGAGAGACCTTTCCATCTTCATCATAACTGAGTGACTTGGGAAGCCCGCAAGAATTCTAAAGTGCATCTAAAG
>CAZVXC010000199.1:0-2094 GCA_964631435.1 uncultured archaeon
TAAGACTTTCCAACTGATCGATGAGATATTCAAGAACCTACCAGCTTACGCAATATTCGTCGGCACGGACGGCAGAATAAAATACGTCAACAACAATTCAGCAAAACTCGCAGGTTTCGAGAGTGTAGAGGAAATAATCGGCTTGAAACCGACGGAACTTGCAAGGATTCATCCGGATTACAGAGAGGCTGGAAAAGTGCTTATGGATGCGATAAAGAATAAGAAGAGAATTGAAGGGCTTGAAGCGAAAGTAATAGCGAGAAACGGAACAGAGTTTTTAGCCCACGTGTTCCTTTATCCCGTATATGTCGATGGAGAATTCATGGGGTTCACGGAGATTCTCTACGATGTGAGCGAGATGAAGAAGAAAGAAAACGAGCTGAAAGAGATGCTTTCAGAGATTGAAGCCATAACAAACGGTATCCCAGATGCTTTCTTCGTCGTAAATGAGGACAGAAAGATAATAGAATGGAGCAAACAGGCTGAGAAGCTTACGGGATACAGAGCTGAGGATGTGATCGGAAAGATCCCCAAAGAGCTATTTAAGATTTCAGAGGAGTGCGATGTGTGCAGAACGATAATAGAAGCTATGAACAGCGGGAAGACTGTGCTTGACGTCGAAGGGACTGTGAGAACGGCTAAAGGAGCAGTTCCAGTTTTAGTGAGCGCATCTCCGAGAATAATAGACGGCGAAATAAAAGGTGCAGTAGTCTTCCTTAAAGACTTGACGGAAGTTAAAGCGAAAGAGAAAGAGCTTGAGGAGATTATAAACAGAATTCCGGTGTCAGTGTTCATAGTCGGCAGGGATCACAAGGTAAAGTTCTGGAATAAGGCTTCGGAGATGCTTACGGGCGTTAAAGCTGAAGAAGTCGTGGGGACGAATAAGCAGTGGATGGCTTTCTACAAAGAGGCAAGACCAATCTTAGCAGATATAGTTATCGACAATCCGAGAGATGCGGACAGATATTACGAAGTTGTTGAAAAATCCGAGATAGGCGAGGATGCGTATAAGGTTGAGACTTGGATCGATACGAAGAACGGTGAGAGACTTTACGTCCGTGCAACAGCTTCGCCAATATACGATGCAAACGGAGAGATTAGCGGTGTTGTGGAAGTAGTCGAAGACATGACAGAGGTTAAAAAGAAAGAAATAGAAGTCAAAAAGATTCTCGATTTCGTAAAGAGACTCTTTAAAGAGCTGCCCTATCCGGCATACGTTCTGTTCGTGGATGCGGAGCATAGGATAAAGTATGCGAACAACGAAGTTGCAAAACTCGCAGGATTCGATGATGCAGATCAAATAATCGGCAAGTATCCGAACGAAATATTCCAGACCGAAGGAGGAAAAACGATAGCGGATAAGGTAATAGAGACAGGAAAAGCCATAATGAACTATCAAGGCGTTACAAGGACTGCAAAAAGGGATATACCAGTAGTCGTTTCCTGTGTTCCGATATACGATGACGATGGAAAGCTATTAGGTGCATTGGATGTCTTCATTGATGTAACTGAGCTTAAAGAGAAAGAAAAGCAAATACAGGAGATGCTCGATTATACAAACAGATGCCTCGAATTGTTAAGCAACGGACTTAGAGAATTGCAGGCAGGAAATCTCAACATCAGACTTGAAAAGCTGAGAGATGACGAATTCGGTAAGACGTTTGATGTCTTCAACGAATTCGCTGAGAGAATGCAGAATATCGTCAGAAATCTTGCAGACGGAATGCAAGAGACAAACAAGCAGATTGATGAGGCTAACGAAGCTGTGAATCAGATGAACGCAGGAATGCAGCAAATTAGCTCTGCTTCTCAGCAGATAGCAACCGGGAGCGAGAACCTCAGCAGATTGGCTAATGCTTCCGCAGCCGATCTCAAATCTGCCGAAAGGATATTCAAGGATTTAACAACGAAAGCTGATGAATCCTTCAAGTTTGCTGAGAACGCAAAGAAGAACGCAGAGTTAACAAAAGAACAGGGTGCTAAGGCGTTACAAGCGATGGATAAGATAGCGGAAGAGGTTGAAAAGGCTACGAAAGTTGTCGAAACTCTCGAAATAGCTGTCCGTAACATAGGCAAGGTTACTGAGAAGATAAA
>CAZVXC010000200.1:0-2092 GCA_964631435.1 uncultured archaeon
ACAGCTGCGTATAATAGAATTGTTGCGACAAGAAAAGTTACGTATTTGTATCTTCAGCATACTTTTTAAGATACAAATGCTAAAGCTGAGAAAATGAAGAGAGGATATTTATTTGTTATTTTTCTCGTGTTTAGAAATGTTAAGGCGGATAATGCTAAGATAGCATTCGTTAGTTCCCATTCTGAACCTTCCATTATCAAATCCACCACCTCAAATAGGAGTTAACGATTAAAGCAGAATACAGCATCGCCACAGAACCAGTTATTAAGATGAGAATTAGGTATTCGAGGTGCGAAGGATCGATAACGAATGCGATATGAAATACAGAAAAGACGTATGCACTCAAAACAATCAAATCTCTCGCAAATTTTATGCGTATATCCTTCTTAACTCCAAACAAAATCCAAGTTAGAAGTGAGAAATGAATTCCGTGAATCAGCGTTGGGATATCAGAAGATACTAAATTAAGTAAAATCGGTAGAACAGCATTTTTTCCTGCTCTAAAGTTTATCGCAATAAAAATCAATCCAAAAATCATTAAGATACCCGCATAAATCAACGCTTTCGTGAACTCGAATATACAGAATGCGAATAGGAATCTTGCGATCGCATAGATTCCCAAGCCAAGAATTAATATGTAAGGGAATTTTTTGAGACCTCTCAGCTTGATCTCGAAGTCTAAGAGTAGGATGATTGAGATAAGGGTTAAAACGTTTGCGAAGTTTAACGCTAATTGCACCTTATTCAATCGGATCACCTAAGCTCAAATCCCTGATGTCGAATTCGTAGAAGCCGCTCGGTTTCTTACTTAAACTCTTTTTCACCCGAATTCCCCTTAATATTTTTAAATCCTTAATTACCTCCCTGATTTCTATAACGTAATCAGCCTCACTTTCGAGCATCGCAATCGTTCTCTCATCCATGATAGATGTGTCGATCGTTGCCACAAACATCCTCTTGCTTTCTCTTATAATTTCCGCAACATCAACGAGAATCTGATAGGCTTTGTTCGAATCGTGCAACATGTATATCTGAGGAAACAATGTGAATATTACCACCTTCTCATGCGTATCTTTTATTGCGAGCGGGATTGTGTAGAGTTCTTGTAGAGAATAATTTTCTCCGGGGATCTTTGATTTAATTTCTGGAAAAAATTTAGTTTGCTTCCTATGTATGAACACAACCGTATTTTCTTCTTTAACAAATTTTTTCGCAAGATAAATACTCAATTCTCCCGGAGATTCGATTATCAGTATGCTGCCTTCATCAATAGTCCCTATGATCTTGTCAAGCTTCTTTATTCCGGTTTTCATCATTCGAAAAGTCTTGCATCGCTGAATACGACCATGCCACCTTTCTGTATCTTATATGGCCTGATAAACTCATCAAAATCGCTTCCTCTCATTTTTGATATTCTGATGCCCCTTATAGTTCTTCCATTAACGTCGAAATTTAAAAGTTCGATAACACCGTTTACGAGAAACTCTTCGATATTCGATGTAATGCGGGATTCTGAGATTATTACTGCAGTTATTTCCTCTCTTTTTATCGTCGTGAAAAGGTCTAAGAGGAATTTTCTATATTCCAGCTCATCTTTCGATGCGAGGTGGATGAATGAGATCGAATCTATTACGAGCCTTTTAGGCTCATTTTTTTGGATTATTTCTTTTACAGCCTTTTTGAACACACCCAAATCGAGTTCACCATCGGTAAATTCTGGAGTCCCGAAGAATGTTTCACCACTTATCGGTGATGCATCTATAAATTCTATTCCCTCTGTATTTATGTTTAGTATTCTCATATTCTCTTTAAGTTCTTCGATGGGTTCGTCGAGCGAAATGAAGATTCCTTTCTCGTTATTTCTGATACCCTCAACCAGAAATTGAACACCGAAAATGGTTTTTCCCGTTCCCGGTCCGCCTTTAACTAAATATATCCTGTTCGGAATTAGCCCGCCGTTTAACATCTTGTTAAGCCCCGGAATACCTGTTGAAATCTTCACCATTTCCATGCAACCTCCCGTTCTACAAGACTGATATACGCTATGTATATATATCCCTAACGATTAATCTCCAGTCCTAAGTTATTCAAT
>CAZVXC010000201.1:0-2085 GCA_964631435.1 uncultured archaeon
TAAAAGAACTCGGAAGGGATGCTATTGCAGTCAAAGCTGATGTCGGGAACTGGAATGATGTTCTGAATATGAAAGAGGTCGTTGATGAATTCGGGAAGGTTAGCTGTCTCGTTAATAATGCGGGAATAACGAGAGATAACCTATTTGTTAGAATGACTAAGGAAGAATGGAATGAGGTTATAAGGGTTAATCTGAGCGGAGCATTTTACGTTACACGCATATTCATCGATCATCTTATAGAAACGAGGGGGAATGTTGTATTCATTTCGAGCGTCACCGGGGAGGACGGGAACATAGGTCAAGCTAATTACGCTGCATCAAAAGCAGGATTAATTGGATTAACGAAAGCCCTCGCTATGGAGCTTGCTAGATATGGTGTGAGGGTTAATGCTGTCGCACCGGGATTTACGGAGACGGATATGACATCGAGAATTCCTGAAAAGGTTAAGGAGAAGATTCTCGCAAGGATTCCGTTAAGGAGGTTCGCTTTGCCTGAGGAGATAGCTAAAGTCGTCGTCTTCTTAGCATCTGATGATGCATCTTACATAACCGGCACAACGATATCTGTGAGCGGTGGGCAAAGAAGGTAGCTAATACGTCTTCGGCGGCATTCCAGCTCTCGGAATCCTCGATAGATTGAACATTTCATCCGCGATTTCAACGAATATGTCATCGAACGTAACTATCCCGCTAAGATTTCCGTTTTCATCTATTACAGGCATTCTCCTTACAGCTTTTTCCCTCATTATTTTTATGACTTCTCTTATCGGATCGTTCTCGTGAGCTACGATTATATTCTTCGACATAACCTCTTCAACTGGAATATCATAGCTTTTTCCTTCAGCAACAACTCTTATCGCAATATCTCTATCCGTAATGATTCCGATCGGCACTTCCATCTGAGTTATCACAACGCATCCTACGCTACGCTCATCCATCATCTTTGCAATCTCTCTAACAGGAGTCTGAGGCGAGGCTGTAATTGTTTCATCTCTCATCCTCTTCACAATTTTCACGGTCATGTTAACTCGCCCGTATGGGTGAATATATACTTTGTGGATAGCGACAAAGATTTTTAAAAAGAGAAATTGAAAGCTCTTTATGGAGCTGTTTAAGCAAATTGGTAAGATTCAGAGAGATGTTTTGCTGAATATCTCTGAAAGCTATCTGATAAGTGCTATCGGGATCGAGAAAATTTTTGATCTCGAAAGAGATGGAAAAAAGCTTGAATTGATAAAGGAGATCTATTCGAGCGTCGCAGAATTCAAGAAGGTTGAAAAACCCGATTTACCACCTGATGTTGTAAAAATCGGATACAAAACATCATACACGAAGAAGATTGAATATGCAGATGTCTTTCTATTCTCACTGATATCTGGAGACTGGAATCCAATTCACCACGATGAGGAATTCGCATCGAAGACGAAGTTCGGGAAGAGAGTTGTTCACGGTATGCTTACATCAAGCCTGATATCAAATGCCCTAGCATTAATTCCGGGGACGATTGTGCTTATAAGCAATTACGTGAAATATGTCAAGCCAGTCTTCGTCGGGGATGTTGTTACAGCTGAGGCGGAGATAGTTGAGAAGTTGCCGAAGGGGAAGTATAAGGTTAAAGTTGATTGCAAAAATCAAAAAGGCGAAATCGTTGCGAAGGGAGAATGCGTTATCTTGATATGGTGAATTTGAATGTGCACGGATCAGTTGCAACTCTTTCAGCTTTCGCATTGAAATGCGAAGCAAATTTCTCAGCAAATGCCTCGCAACCCTCTTCACAATATTTCGGATAAAACCTTTTCACAGGGCATACGCCGGACGATACTAAACCATCTTCCTTCACCTCAAGGCTGAAATCCCTTTCCCACGAAAACATATATTCTAACGATTTTTTTAGCCCTTCAAAATCGTTTCCGAACTTTTCAACCATACGTTTGGCTATTATATCCGCCAGAAATTCGGCAATAGCCTTCATTTGAATCACCAAATTGTAATTCTTAACTTAATAATATTTAAACCTATCGCTGAAAAATAAAAGAATTCGCAATCCTCTTCGGGCAATATAGTTTAAATTATAAACTATAATGG
>CAZVXC010000202.1:0-712 GCA_964631435.1 uncultured archaeon
CCACTATATTCATAGAGTGTTGAATAGTCAATAAAGAATATTTTGAAGGAATTAATTATTGTATTAAATTTGACAAAGTCTGCGGGGTCTAATGCAAAAACTTCGCCAATAATAGTCGCTTCATCGAAAAAATCATCTAACTCAAAAAAGCTTATATACAAGTTCATTGGGACGCTTATTAATCCAATGGTTGAGACTCCAAACGTTTTCTTATTTATAAAAGCTAACCCATACGGTGTAACTGTAACAAACTCCCCTTTCTCAACTTTTTCTACAAATTTCTCCTCATTGATCTTTTCGATTCCGAGCTTGTCTATGTAATCTTTAATAGGTACCCCATTTATTTCAGCGATCACAACACCAGCCTTTTTCACTTTCACATAATCTTTTATCGCAAATTGCTTCCTTAAAACCTCTAAGGTTTCCTTATAGCTGTTTCCTCTTTCCATGAAAACGTCTTTAAAATGGATGTCAGCGTTTCTGAATGCTAAAACGAGGACATTCCTTTCTATAGGCTCAAAGTTGTGCATAATTAGTGGTGTATTCTCTTTCGCCTCCATAGGTGCGAGATTGATCGATCCGATAGGAATTTGAGCCTTAGATAGAATCCTGAGAACTCTGTTTATCGGGATTACTAGTCTGTTTTCCAAAAGCCAGTCCGAAAATCTTCTTATATATCTCTCGCTTCTCAGAATTCTGTATAGCATGTGAT
>CAZVXC010000202.1:722-2061 GCA_964631435.1 uncultured archaeon
GCCCTTGAGCAAATCAATTTTTGAAGGGAAATAAAGAGTTGGATAGATTGCCAAGGCACAGTCGTATCCTCTCAGCTTTACTGCAATTTTTTCAAGTTCCCAGTCAATATCTCCTTCGCCAGTTTTGAATACATCTACATCACTATCGAGCAGAAGTAACGCTAATCCTCTCGGATAAATTCCGTTCTCATCGCCGAAAGCATCGACAAAGAAGCTTACGGATTCAAAATCTATCTTCTTTCTCAAAAATTCGACTACCTCCTTGTGTTTCCCGTAGAAATTTGTTGTAAAAAGGCAGAAAGCAAACTTTGGCTCGAAGCTGAGTTTATCTAATTCAGACTTCAGAAATTCTACACTCTTTTTAGCATCTATGTGTGGGAATATTATCGGTTTAAAATTCATTGGAAAGAATATTTTTCAATGCATTTATAACTCTTTTTACTTCGAGTTCCGTCCTGAAATCTGCGGAAGGATTTGATAACAGTGTTAAAACTAATGTTTTCGTTATTGGATACATTTTTATTTTTAATCCGCTTATTTTTATAGAACTTTCATTAAGATTCTGAGTAAAGACGTAATGAAGCATAGATTTTATCTGACTCTCAAGAAAATAGAGATGTTCAAGATTCTTCTTATTCCCTTTTAATTCGGAAACTATCGGCACACCATCGACTCTGTATATTACGACTCCTTCGATGGAAGGGTCTTGTGCCAAGTTCTCTACGATCTCATTTATTCTCCGAGTCATATATGTTTATCACCTTCTCTATGAATCTTTCAGAAACTTCAATTCTCTCAGCCATGAATTTCAGCCTCTTTTTCATCTTCTCTGGTATTTCGAGTTTGTCAATGAATCTGAGAGTCGCAGCATCGCTCGCTTTAAATTCGAGATCGCTCTCGATAACGATTCCGAGACCAGGGAGGATTCTGTAAGGAAAGACACCTTCAGCGTGCCAAGAGGCTCTATGCTTTATTATCTCAATAGTTCTGCTGAAAGGTTCTCCATATCCTATGTTTTTCAAATAAAAAGCTGAATCCGCTAAGAATATCGGGAGTGCAACCTCTGGGCTGCTTAAAGTTCCCGTGAATCTCTCCTCAACCGTAACTATGCACGTCCCACTTGCTCTGAGCTGATCGAAGAACCAGTTTATATCGCTTCTATGTGAGAAATCAATAGGAGTTATTAATGGAGTTAAAGAATCTATTACTACCCTCGATTTATCCTCTGCATTTTTCTCGATAAAATCCAAGATTCCTTCGTTCAAATAATCGATCGTATTTGCTCTACTTCTCGTAGCAACGAGCTTTCCATCTTCTAAGGCTTCAATAATCTCATACC
>CAZVXC010000203.1:0-2028 GCA_964631435.1 uncultured archaeon
ATCTCCCACCATCGATATTAATCTTCAATTCAACAGTATTAGTTCCTTCTTTGGATCCTCTGTAAAATAATTCCATGATAGTTGATAAGTCTTCCTCGCTAAAAATCCCTAATTCCATCCATTTCTTTCCAACGATCTCCTCTCTATTCTTGTTAAAAAGTTTTAAAGCTGCTTGATTACAATCTAATATTGTCATATCTACTCCAGATAAAACAATTGCAAGGGGAGAAGTTTCGAAAATAGTTCTATACATCATTTCACTTTCTTCCATTTTTCTTTTCGCTTCTCTAAGTTCTGTTACATCAATGAAGGAAACTATTGCTTGTTTTCTATACGGCATTAATGTGGTTATAGCCAGAACATGTTTTATATTGCCTTTAGCATCAATAAGCCTAACTTCATAGCTTTTGGGGGCGGAGTTAGGATCAATAAATCTGAGCTTGTGATACATTAAAATCCTATCTTTCTCATCCTCGTGAAGAAATTCAATAAAATGTCTTCCAATTATATCTTCTCTCGAATAGCCTGTGATCTTTTCAGCCTCGTTGTTAGCAAACATTATTTTTCCACCTTCCTTAACTACGATAATTCCAGTGCCAGTATTCTCTATGAGGTTTTTGTATAATTCCTCCAATTCTTTCCTATACGTAATATCCCTTGCTATTCCTTCAACTGCTACTATTTCGCTATTTTTGAAAACTGCCCATTCTAAAAGCTCAAACCATAAGATTTTACCATCTTTTGTAATAAATCTGAACTCATCCCTTTTTATTACACCTTTCAGAACTTCATCAAAGAAATTTCTAATTCTTTCCAAATCATCTGGATGCACGATCTTCCTTGATGTATGTCCTACTAATTCATCAATTTCATATCCCAGAATTTCGGCAAATTTCGGATTTACGTCTAAGAATCTTCCTTTGGTATCTAAGATAAAAAATAGATCCTGTGCAGATTTGAAGAATCTTTCGTATTCTCTTAGTTTTTCTTCTATCTTTTCCTTCTCTTTTCTGATTCTCACCATTGCTATTCCGTAAGCAACGTTTTTTGCGACATCTATTAGTAGATTTACTTCTTCCTCATCGAAAGCGTCCTTTTCATGGCTATAGATGTTCAAAGCACCAAAAATCTGATCTCTATAAATTAAGGGCAAGGCTATGACGGATAAATATCCTCTTTTTAAAGCTTCTTCTTTCCATGGCTCGAATGAGGGATGCGTTGTTATATCTCTTGTAATACATGGTTTCCTTGTTCTTATCGCAGTGCCAGTTGGCCCTTTTCCTGTTCTACTTTCATCCCATGTTACTTTTATAGTATCAGCGTAACCGTCTATTCCTGCTTTCGCAACTGGTTTGACTGTTTTATCCTTTTCAGCGTATCCAATCCACGTGTATATGTAGCCTTCTTCAACAATTATTTTACAAACTTTTTCCAGTAAATTCTTTTCGTCGTCTGCTCGGAAGATAGTCTGATTTACTTTACTCAATACCCTTAAAGCTCTCTCAATTCTTTTTCTTAGTTTTATCTCCTCAAGAATTATTCTCTCATATATCTTAGTAACTTTTTGAAGAATCTTAGCCTGAAAGTTTGTAATTAAAGGAATTATGCAAATGAGTGTGGACTTATCAAGTTTTGAGGAGAGTATCCTAATAAGGAGTTCTATTCTATCGACAAAGTCTGCAGGCTTACCACCGCTCCTTATTATTTTCTCTATTATGCTTTCATCAACTTCGCTTACGACCTTATCGACACTTTTCTTTCCTGTGAGGAGTTCAGTAAGGTTTCCTTTAATTTTTATTCTAAGATTCTCAACTAAATCTGATGGTAGCTCTTTTGAAATTTCATTAAACCATTCTTCAAATATGCTCTCTGCAAGCTCCAAATTCATTTATTACAATAAAGTTTAATTGATTTTAAAGGTTTTGTTAACATTTTAGCTGTATAAACATAACTGTAGGATTGTAGAGATGCTTCCGTTAACACCCCTCCATATTGCAGAATACATCAAAGTTCTTCAAGCTTGCTTGA
>CAZVXC010000204.1:0-2022 GCA_964631435.1 uncultured archaeon
AACGTTGATGGTATCTGGAAATTATCTGAGAGTTCTTCCTGTCTGTTTATCAGCTCTTCAGCTTTCTTTTTATCGAAAATTCCGTTGTTTGGATCGGAGACTATGGAATGCCTTGAGTAGAATATGCTACCAATCAACATTGTCCTCGAAAAATCAAATTTTCTTGTCATAATATCAAATTACCTTTAGTATTATTAATATTTTTCGCCTTCTCAAGAAACGTCGGCATCTTAGGCGATAGAATCTCTTTAACGGCATCTATGAACTCTGAATATATGTGTGCATCGAGGGCGAAGTGGTAATATGCGTGTTCCTTAACACCGAGCATCTCAGCCACGTATCTCGTTAAAAGATTGAATGCGAACATATTCGCATGCATAGCTCCGTATGCATCGTTGCTTCGCATGTAAAATATCCCCGAAAACTTTTCGTTCATCACAAATTGGTAACCACGCAGACATGGTGGTTCATCGCTCTCTATATCCCATTGCCTTGAAATTCCGATGTAGCAATCCCTCCTGCTTATATCTTCCCTCAGCTTCTTTATAACGGTGTAAAGCTGATCGACTCTTACATCATCTTTCTCGCAATATCTCGCTCTTTCAGCGTAAGAGTAGCTCTCTCCATCCTTTAGTATGCTCTCACTTACGGGCTTATCTATGTTTGCTGCATGGATTACGTAGTCGTGAGCGTAATCCATCCCGTATTTTTTCGTGAAAGGTGCTTTGTCATGTATCTGATGCTCAACGGTATTTTTAACCTCTATGAACATTCTGTGGATATACTTGCTCTCTTCCTGACCTTCAAAAAATTCTCCCCATTCTGTCTTCTTTTTGCTCCCACAATTGTATATGCATTCCAGTGCAGAATGCCATGCACTTGATAGATAATCTTCGATTACATGCGTTCCGAGCTTGTGGTATCCGAAGACTTCTTCATATTTCGTTTTCTGGATTCTTTCGACGTCTCTTTCGTATATATGTGGTGCGGCTATCAGCAAAGCTACGCTACCAGCATCAAATCCGGCTTTTTCAGATATTTCATCGAGAACATGGCTCACAAAACTGAAATTTGCCTTGAAATAATTCAAAGCATCTAATGACCTTATGAAAGCTGTCGCATGAAGCTTATCGTCATGTAAAAGTAGGCTGATTTCGGTTATAGCTGGAGGAGTTCTGCAGAGATGATCTTTCGGTTTCCATAGGGGAAGTGAGACTCTCCTCGTATATGGCACGAGCATTAATTTTCTTACAGCCTTATCAATTAAATCTCCAATTCTCTGCTCGTAACTCTCTCCGCATGCATACCAGAAATGAGAATATTCGGAACCCACATCTATTTTTTCAGATATTGCAAGAATGGGTTTGCTTCTAAGCTCCGAACCGTATCTCGATTTGAATCTCGCAGAATTATCCAAGATTCTGGATATTAGCATTTTTTGAAGCCTATCTGGATTCTTTGCGATTAGCATAATACTACTTTCCGAAAGTCTTATTAACTCTTTTCGCTTAAAAGCTATGAGCGCCGGTGGTGTAGCCTGGCTAACACAGGGGCTTGCCGAGCCCCTGCCCCGGGTTCAAATCCCGGCCGGCGCATATCTTGACAATTTGAAAAGATTTTTGATTATGAAAAACGCTGAAGGTCTGGAAACCGAGAAGAATGTTTGAAAAATACATTAGGCTAAAAAACTATTAACCTGACCTGATCTTTCAATGAATACCTCGACTTTATCGACAAAAACGTCAGGGTAACTTGCAAAATCTTGGGAATTGAGATGAATTCCGCAACTGAAAAATATATCTCGATTTTTATAAAATCTTAAAATGAATTTCATTCGCATCGATGTAGAAAAATTGAGGCTGGTAAAAATACGTCTAATATAATATTAATCTCTAAGCGATTTTTCGACTATTCAACACTTGATCACGCTTACTTCGAACTGAGCAGCTCATTAACAATTCGAGAAAAGATAAAGAATTTAAAAGAGCAATCTTAAGTGATCGTAAATTTCCAGTCCTCTCT
>CAZVXC010000205.1:0-2012 GCA_964631435.1 uncultured archaeon
TTGCTGAACTTTCCCAAGTTACCGACTTTCCCTCTCCTCTTCTTCTGCCTGTTTATCCAGCGTAGAGAGCTTTGTTTACCTTTACTAACCTTCTCTATCTCGTGGATCGTGTGCTTATTGCAATACTTGCAGAACGTTCTAACCTTTTTCGGATACTTCATCTTTTCACCTCGATCTCCTCACAAACTCCGCTTTTTATTAGGGCGTTAGCATTAATCTTCGGTATTAACACCACATCCTCCTTTCTCAATTTATATGTTTTTCCATCGATTCCTTCGAATTCCGGGATGTTCTGTTTGACCCTCACCAAAACCTTATCTTTCTTTTCCTCGATTTTCTTCTCCGCAAAGCTTTCCAACACCTCATGCTTATAGCTTTCGAGCAAATTGACGAGGTTCTCGTAAAGATTCTTCTCAACAGATGTCATATTCTCAAACCCCTCTATGCCGCTTTCGGTTTCACAAACCTTCGCCCATGCGAGCAATATTATTTTTATCGTTCTAAGCTCAAAAAGCCTTCTCTGCAATTTCCTTAGCGTCCTTATCTCTTCATCAAGTATCGAATACTCGTCATCGCTCACATCCCTTTTTCTCTCTTCAAGCTCTCTGATCCTCATCTTTATTCTTTCAAACAGTCTTTCATCTATCTTCTGTATCGATTCTCTGCTCTTTTCCACGATAACCATGAGTTCATCGATATCCATATTACCACCCATACATGGCTACGAGTTTGCATATTAGATACATCGCCACATACTCCGGCAGGATATGATATCCCTTTTCAAGCCTGAATTCGGTGTCTTTAAGCTTAAATTTAACCTTCTTCATCACCCTGACTCTAACTTTCTCATCTCCAAATGCTATCGCATCCTTCTGCGGATCGAAGGCTTCGATTTCATCCCTGCTTATCGGTGTAACCCGTAGAGAACTTTTTCCATGAATTGAGTTTGGCAGCCTTATCAACCTCTTTACATCAGATGTTACGGGAGGATCGATATAAATCCTTCTGAATTCAACGCACTTCGAAAATAGATTTGGTAACTTCTTTATGACGCTTCTCGGCAGAGATGAGAATTTTCCGGAATAGATTTCATCTCTCTTCCTCGAAATAATTTCCTTCAGCTTCTCAGCCGTCTTCTTCCTGATATTAAAAAACTTCTCAGCTTTACCTCTCTTTACCAAATTCTCCAAGCTCTTAGCCATACATTCCGAGATACGCATATACTGCGGTGTTCTTGGTAAAGATTTATTGAAGTTTAATGATTTCAGCTGGAAATAATCGACCAACTCTTTCCTCTCACGTGAATCTAAGCTTAGAAATTCCTCATCGTAAACATGGATATGATATCCTCTACTCCCAGAAAAAACTATCTGCATATCCTTGCATCCGAAATCTTCTTCTAGAATGTCATAAAGCCTCATCACCTGCTTTTTCGCCTTCTCCAAGCTCCCTTTCGGTATGTGATCGGCATCTATGTCGAATATTAGATCCGCTTTGAGCCAGCCTTTCTCATCCATTTTATCCGCATCGGGCTTTTCGTAGTAAGCTGAGGAAAAAAAAGCGTGCAATGGCGGATTCTTTATCAAATACCCCTTCAATTCGATCTCGTTGGAGAAAGATAGATGTCTGTTCATTACGAAGTTTGGAAGAGCATTAACGCTAACGAAAGCCCATTCTCTCTGTTCAATTTTTCTCGGTGTAAATAGCTCGCAGTTCGAATAGTATTCTGTTAGCTTCTGCTCCAGAAAAGTTTTTGTTAGATTGTCAATTATCATCCCTACAATTCGAGATACCTCATAACCTCATCTAAGTTTACGTAAGATTTTACAAGATCAATGATCCTTCTTATCTTTTCCTCACCTCTCAGCCTTGCTCTTCCGAAGATTTCTTTCAGTTTCTCCATCGTGGTTAATGTGTCCTCGCTAACAAGAATGATCGGGACGCTCAGCTTTCTTGCTTTCTCAACTATCGATTTCTCAGGTTCAAGATTTCCTGTTAGGATTAAACACTTT
>CAZVXC010000206.1:0-1981 GCA_964631435.1 uncultured archaeon
ATGTGGGAAGACAATTACGTGATAGAGATAATCGACCCAGAAAGCGGCGAAGTCGTTAGCGAAGGGGAGGAAGGCGAGATCGTCTATACTTCTCTGAACAGAGAAGCCATGCCTTTAATCAGATACAGAAGCGGAGAGGTCAGCTCGATGATAGCGGATAGATGCGAGTGCGGAATAGAGCATTTAAAGATCAGAAGGATAAGGGGCAGAACGGATGACATGATTATCTACAAAGGCGTGAAGTTCTATCCATCCGATATAGAAAGCGTTCTCGCAAGCTACGGCATTCAGCACTACAAAATAATAGCAACGAACGGCATCGAAGTTGTTTACGAAGGTGATGGAAATCTGAGAGAAGCAATTCTGAAGGATATATCCGAATTCATAGGGATTCGCCCGAAGATAACGGCTGTAAATAACGGAACGCTCGAAAGGTTTGAAGGCAAAGCTAAGAGGCTTGTAAAAGCGTGAGGTGGTATTATGGGTATTATAGGGGGGATATATGTTATAAGCATCGTTTTGATGATCGCTGGAGTTATTATAGCGTATAGAAAGAGAGGAGTATGATAATTTTAGCTGTTTTTATAGCTTATTTAATTGTAATGTTTATAATCGGTCTTTTGGAATACAGAAAGTCAAAAGGGCTGTTAGAATACTATCTTGCCGGAAAAAAGCTTAATGCAACGCTTGTAAGCTTCTCATTCTTCGCAACTTATTTCAGCACCTCCGCATTTCTCGGTGGCGGCGGTTTCGGCTTTGTTACAGGATTTCAATGGTCTGCTTTCCTTTCTTTCTTTCATATTCTGTTCGCTATCCTCGCATGGATGGTAATAGCTCCGCCGCTCAAAAGATTGGCTGATCAGACGAAAGCATTAACCATTCCCGAAATGTTCGGTGTAAAATTTGGGAATGAGGCTAAGGTTCTGACATCATTAGTGATAATAGTATTCTTCACATTCTACATGATCTCGATATACAAAGGTGCCGGAAACCTGCTTGAGGTCATGCTAGGCATATCTTACGTGAAAGGTTTGATAATAACGGCTGTAATAGTCATGCTTTACACATCTCTCGGAGGTTTCAGAGCTGTTGTTTACACAGATCTTATCCAAGGGATTCTAACGTTTTTCGGAGGGGTAATTCTATTCTTCTCTCTGCTGTATTTTCTCGGAGGTTTTAATGCTATAAGCAGTCTTGAGAATGCAAAGATATTCGCCGGAAGCGGAAAGCTTTTGTTTGAAATCGGGAAAGTTGCACCTCCGCCGATAATGAAAGCGAACATGGTGTTGCCATTCATACTAAGCCTGACATTTGCCATAAGCATCGCTCAGCTTTCCTCTCCTCAGTTGATCATAAGATTCGTGGCTGCGAGAGATGAAGGAGTCATAAAAAGGGGCATGCTTTTAACACCTCTTATAATAGGCATATTCGCATTATGCGTTTTCAGCATCGGCCCATTCGGCTGGCTCGTTATTCCGAAGCTAACGAATCCGATAAAATTCCTGAAAAATCCAGATTTAGTAGTCCCGTTCTTGGCTATGAAGATTCTACCAGAAGGTCTGAACGCACTACTTTTGACAGCTATAATAGCTGCTGCAATGTCAACAATAAATTCCCTGTTGCACATGATGGCTACATCCTTCACAAGGGATTTGCTAAGGACCGATAGCGTTCCGATAACAAGGATCATGGTTGTTCTCTTCACAATAATACCGCTCATACTTGCGATTAATCCGCCGGGTGTTATAGTGGTGATAGTAGGAGTAAGCTTCTCCGTCATAACATCGGTCTTCTTAATCCCTCTCTTAGGTGCTTTGTATTCAAATCCCTCGAAGAACTCTGTAATTGCATCCATGATCTCAGCACTAATCGTATCAGTAGCTTGGTTCCTGTTATTTTACAGAAAATTCTGGATATATCCCGTCGTTCCGGGATTGATAGCGTCTGCGATAGCATACTTTGTATTTGAAAAATTTAAATG
>CAZVXC010000207.1:0-1973 GCA_964631435.1 uncultured archaeon
ATGTAATAATATCAATGAGGTTAAGATAGATAGAATACAGATTGCTGTTTCAAATCCCGGTGTTGCTTTTGTTGTATGTATTTCTTCCGTTATATTATGTCGTTGTGTTACAGTTGTGGTAGTTTCTGTTGTTTCAACTGCCGTCTTGATGGTAGTCGTTGTAGTCTCTGTTTGTTTAGGCATTAAGGTCGTTCTAACAGTTTCGGTTGTGATCGGAAGCGGAGAAGATGAACTACTTGATCTAGAATATTCATGGGAAGGTGCAAGTGTAGCTGTTACAGTAGTTACCGTTCGCTCAGCTTCACCTTCAATTTTAATGTAACCGTTTACTACATTCGCTTTAAATGGCAAAGGAGCTTTATTATCTTTGATAACTTTACTTAAATCAGCAGAAATTGCCAATTTTGTTGAATCTCCCGGATTTCCTACTGCCTTAAATGTTAGGTCGAAGATAGCGATATTATCTGCATTTATCCCATTCAAATCTGTGAAAATGATTCTAACAAATCCGTTTGCCACCTTCACGAATGGGCCGAAGCAGCCCGATTTGCATTGATAACTTTTGTTAAGCTTTGCATCGATTGCTTTAACAACGTTCGGGTCGAAAGTAACATTCAGGTCTATTCCAGCTATATCTGTTGCGTTGGATAAATATATCGTGGCGGTGAATGTTTCATTTGGCTTAACGATGTAATTTTTTACGTAAATCGTTTGTGCATTAGCTATTTGCAAAAATAATAGTGCAAAGAATATTGGAACTAGGGTTCTGACATTCATAAGGCATGATGTGTTTTACAGTTCATTAACTTTTCTAAGTAAATAAGTAGTGAGTGATCTTAGTATCGATACTATCGATACTTATCATCCATACTAAGAATCTCGCTTGATTATGATATCTGCAGCTGAGGAAATATTATAAGCAACTCTATGCCAAAACATATAACCATCTGTATTCTTAGGGAAGATAAGGAGAGGATAATCATATCCCCTATAGTCCCTGAAGTTTTTTAGGGTCTAATAACGTTAATGAGATTGTTTTGCACATATTGGTAAATGTTTTTTAATCTTTCCTAAAAAATTAGGCTATGGTCGAAGACATCCCGCATAGAGATGACGTTCTGCAAAGGTTTCTATACACTCACGACATTTCTTCTCCCCCTATGATTAAAAGATTCGTTAAACTTCCAGAAATAATCTTTCAGCCGAGAGATGAAAATGATGTTATAGAAATATTAAAATTTGCTTATGAAAACTCGAAACCCCTTATCCCTCGTGGCTCGGCAACTTCAGGATACGGTGGCGTTTTGACTGTCAAAGGAGGCGTAGTTATAGATTTTTTCAGAATGAAGAGGTTCGAGGTTGATGAAGATTCGAAAATTCTTATCTCAGAACCGGGAGCCGTTTGGTGGGATATAGAGAGGGAAATCAATAAGAAAGGGCTATCCTTACGGGTGTATCCTACGAGTGCATTGTCATCAACCGTAGGTGGATGGATCGCTCAGAACGGCTACGGCGTCGGAAGCTTGAAATATGGTAGCATAGCTGATAATGTTTTAAGACTAAGGATTGCAGACTTCAACGGCTTAAAGGAGAGCGAGGAAATTAAATATTACGCAGGAATGGAAGGAACGACGGGGATAATAACGAAGGCTTGGATAAAGGTTAAGGAATATGAAGAGTTCAACTATTACGCATTTCATGTGAATGCTGAGAAGGCAGTTAAGCTAATTCCTAAAAACAGTTATTCCGCCTTATTCGTCGATGAAAATTACGTTAGGATGAAGAATGAGGTTATGAATGAGGATTTTCCGGAAAAGGATACGTTGATAATTGCGACGACGGAAAAAATGGATGGCAATGAAGAACTCGGAAAGGCGTTCTGGGAAACTCGCTTTTATCCCATGAGGATAAAAAGGCTTGGCCCAAGCTTGATTCCGGCTGAGGTTATAATTCCGACAGCCAATTTGCACAGT
>CAZVXC010000208.1:0-1955 GCA_964631435.1 uncultured archaeon
GAGGAGTATAACTTTTCCGGGCTTGATAGAATAGACTTCGCCGTCTATCCCCATTATTTCTATCTCATCCACAAAGGGTGAGACTGCAAAGAATACCTTTGTCATAATCTCCTTAAATAGTTACTTTCCAGAATATTTCAAGGTGATAATAGCAGTTTGTAGAACACCAGCAGAGGTAACCTTTATCAACTTTCGATCTCAATTTTAAACCATGAAATTCAAAGTTATCATTCAGGAAGCTGAGGAAGGTGGATATATCGTAAGCTGTCCTGCGTTGCCGGGATGTCATTCTCAGGGAGAGACTATTGAAGAAGCTCTGGAGAATATAAAAGAGGCAATTATTGGATGTCTTGAATCCCTTGCCGAAGAAAGGATGAAACAATTTAAAGAGAAAGGTAAGGTCGTTGAGGTCATAGTCTAAATTACTGTGATGTGTATGCCTAAACTCCCAGTCATTTCCGGTGAAAAAGCTGTAAAAGCATTCGTTAAAGCCGGATGGAAGGTCGATAGAATCGTTGGTAGTCATGTTATCCTTCGCAAAGAAGGTTCGCCAGTTACTCTTTCCCACTCCACAGGGAACTCAAAAAAGGTCTGTTGAGAGCTTTGATTAGAGACGCTGACATGACAGTTGAGGAGTTTTTGAAATATCTGTAAGCAATTCAACTTTACCGTCCTCCTCTCATAACCAAAAATTAAAAAATTAAATCTCCATCCCCAGTATCTTCTTAAGCTCGTCCTGTGCTGTCTTTGCTAAAGTTCTTAGCTCTCCTATTTGGCTGATGAAATCGACGGGATTTATTCTACCGCTCCAGACCGTTTCATATTCATCGCTTCCGTCCTTCCTTCTGCTCACTCTAACGCTTATGCTTCCGCCTTCCCATACTGAGAAGCTAATCACTCCGTTGCTTGTAAAGATGTTCGCACTCTCTATCGGTCTCCTAACTGCACTGTTCCTCTCTTCTCCCTTCACAACCTCAACCTTTTTATTTTCCGCCTTTCTTTCTGCCATATAACTCACCTCCTGCTTTGCTCCCCGCCGGATTTGCACCGGCTGAACCCTTTCGGTGGGGAGCATCCATTTCATCCAGCTTCCTTTTCAGCTCAGAGATTTTCCCGCCAAGCCTCTCATCAAGGACAACGAAGGCTAAGGCTGATGCGAGAGGATGACCGTTCAGAGCTATAGCCCATAACTTCTCATCGTCCAAATCAACCATCACTCTCATCCTCCTCAAAAATCTGGAGAAGCTCCTCAGGTGGAATATTCTCAAGAAGATACCTTTCTTATTATCAAGTCATATACCGTTTTTTCAGGCTTGTCAATGATAAAACTGAGTTTCCTAGCCATCTCATACATTCCGAGATACTTAGTTCTTGGGCATGGTAGTCTCTCTCCACTATCCCAAAACCGCATCTATTGCACCGTCATGGGTTTTTTCGAAAGTTCCACCGCAGAAACAACCCATCTTTAAGAGATCATCTGGAGTAAGCATACCTCTTCACCTTCCAAGGACGGGAGCATCCAGTTTCAGGATCGAAGTATCTGCACATTCTCGGATTTCTCAGGTTGCATCTGAACGGGTTCCATTTTGTGTAGTTGTGGCATCTCATCTCGTCAGCCTCCTGTAACACTCCTTACAGACAGAACAGCAACTGAGCCATACGATGTCCACATCGCTAGGGCTCTTTCCGCAATAGGCACACTGGATTATGGGGATTTTGTGGCGTTCGACGTAGTCTTTAAAGGTTATGGGCATCTTAATCGGCCTCCTTAATCACTTCGCAATCCCCATCTACATCAACCAGAACAGACTTCATTCCAAGTAATCCCTTCCTTTTCAGGTCTTCCCTGATTAAATCTCTAATATAGGCTAAAATCGTATCCCAACTCTCCAGCTTCATTGCCTTTCTTATTAAATCTCTCCAACTTTCGGGAATACTTCCTAAACTTTCAATTT
>CAZVXC010000209.1:0-1929 GCA_964631435.1 uncultured archaeon
CAGTATAGCTACATAGCACAGGATCTTAATGAAAAGAGGATTTGGGGGAGTCTCTCTATAATATCCCATAGTGTTTCAAAATGCCTTACTCATTGCTTCGTTTGCCCCCAATCAAAAAATAGCTCTATTTTCCAGTAAAAATCTAATCTTAAAACAAAAGCTCTATATCTTCTTCCCCGAAATTATTACAACGAGTTTGCTCCAAAAGAAATACGGGCCTGTTTCGACGAATTTTATTTCTTTAAGCCCAGCCTTCTCCATCCACAGAACGCATTGTTGTGTTGAAGGAAAGAGCATTATTCCTTCCGCAAACCTTCGAACAATTCTGTTTTCCGGTTTTCTCGGAGCTAAGATGACCACTCTCCCTCCCGGTTTAATGACTCTTGCCATCTCGCTAATTCCCTTTTGCGGATTTGGCCAGTATTCTATGCTTCCGGCTGAGATCGCAGCATCGAACACGTTATCCTTGAACGGCAGGTTTTCGGCATCACCTATTAGAAAATTTGCTTTTTTAAATTTGAACACAGCCTTTCTCATTTGTTCAGGCGTTAGATCAACAGCATAGACGTTACACTCATTAATCCTTCTAACGATCTCTTCAGTTGTGAATCCGGTTCCGCAGCCCACTTCTAAAACCCTGTCTCCTTCGGAAATCTTTGCAAAATCTACAACGATTTTTCTCATTTCGTTTGAGTAAAAAATCGGATTTATGTAATCGTAAATCTTGGAGAAATACTTGTAAAAATTTTTAGCTCTTCTTTTGTCTTCAAGAAATCCCATAATTACTCTTGCTTCTTGAAGAACTCCTCTAAGGGTATCTTCCCATGCTTGACGACTTTCATGTTAATTTGAATGATATCCCTCGTTATTACTCTACCCCTTACCATTTTTTTCTTTCTTACGCCCTTCTCCTTTGGCCTATATCCAACTCCTCCAGATAGAAGAATTCTCTTTCTAACTCCGCCGGGAATGTCTGGTCTTATCGGGAATCCATCCTTATCACTTCCGCCGGTTATCTGCAATTCGTAATCCGGAGGCAGTTCGACGACAGTTCCGTTTATTACATCTCCCACCTGTTTCCCTATGAGTTTGTTAGCATTTGCACCGCCGATCTCTTTTTGATAAGCCTTACCCGTATTTGGATCTGATATCACTACCTTGAACTCCATGCTGTGGATTGGGAGGTTCAATTTATAAAATTGTTGTTAGATTTTTAATTATGCTGATTACTCTGTGAATATTGAGATTTATGTGGTCTGCGATTTTTTTATTATTTGTATATATCGAGCATATCCAAATCCTTCATAGCTTGGATTACGGCTTCCTCTGGTGTCAGGTAGATCGATCTTTTGCCGTAGGTTATCTTTCCGATGAGACCCTCCCTTATCAGGCAGTTTAGGGTATCATTCGCATGAATTCCGTACTTTTTTAAATAATCAATTTTATCACCGAGATGTTTCACGACGTCATTAATTGTTACCCCCAACTCTTTTCTGGTCTTGTTCATCTATTATGCTTTAAGTTCATCTCTCGTTTTCCCAGATTCATCTCCCATTACCTCTATCGTTTCATCTTGCTCCTGTAGCATCTTAACCGATCTAAACGATTTTACACAGTTAAGTAGCCGTGAGAGACTGCCTATAGTTATCAACTCAATCGTAATCTTTAACCTTTATTTCCTAAACAACAGCCTTCTCAGATTCTTCTCCTCACAAGCTCTACGAATCGATCAACCGATTTTTCAAGCTTCGTTAACTTCGGCTGTTCGAATCCATCTTTCCCGAAAGAGTTACATTTCTCACATCAAACCTTTCTATAAAAATCACTTAGCCAACTCAGAAAAAAAGCATCTAACGTTATGATGCTCCGATCACCACTTTAACTTTTCTATACAAATTTTATGTTGAATCGAGCCTTTAATGCTAAAAC
>CAZVXC010000210.1:0-1928 GCA_964631435.1 uncultured archaeon
GTTATGTCTCCCTCTAAATATACATCTATGCTCTGAGGCTGCTCTCCGCCTTTCAAATTCTCAGGATACTCCTGAATTTTTATCCTCTGGCTATCAACGGATACGCTTTCGTCTGGAAGGAATATGAACCTCTTTGATTTGCAGGCGGAGCATTCGTATGGTGCTGTTAAATTGCTATTGTCCTGATAAACCTTAACAACCTTCCCGCAATGGGTGCATGCGAAAGCCGCTTCAACTATCCTAGGCCTAACCTCGGTTACCTTCCTAACGATCCCCTCTATCGATATGAATTTTGAGATGTGAATTGCTCTCAAATCCCTTATCAAGACTCTTCTTAGCAAGGGAAGATTAACAAATCTCGGATTACAATTTTCAAGCCTGACATCGTATATATTTTCGGTTAAAGATAAACCGTTCTTGGCATCTTCCATCACCCTATCCGGATTCTCGAAAAGCTCTCTGGCAAGAACTCCCTCTTTAAACTTCGTTAAATCCCTCGATACATCAACGTAAAGACTTCTATCGTTTTTTCCGCTTAAAATCTTTCCTGCAAGTTTATTTAGCTCTTTACTATAATAATTCTGAAAGAATTCCTTCCAAATTTGAGGGCTACTGATACTCATCCATAGGATTTTGTCGGTCAGATATTAATTCCTTTTGGACAACCACAAAATCGATCTAAAAAATAAAAACAGCTTAATTACCTTGTAATCTCGCAAATTTCCGCTCTCAACCTCTCCCAGTATTTCTTATTGTTTATGCATCCCGGATCGGGCTTCAAATAGTCCCCGAAGTAGTTATACGCTCTCGCTCTGCAACCTCCGCAGTAGTATCTGTAACTGCAATTTCCGCAACCCTCAATTAAATCCTTGTTTCTAAGCTCTCTGAAGATCCTATTATTTATCCAGAGGTCTTCAAGCTCTTTCGCATCCAAATCTCTTATGTTTGCGATTTTCAACGGGAAGAAGACGCACGGCTGTATATCTCCGTTTGCTCTCATCGACATGTAAAACCTCCCCGCCCCGCATCCGCCTATGAACTCCGCCAGTTGTCTCAACCTTTCTCCCGCATGGACGTTGTAGAAGTGCGTAGGAATGAATTCGGACTCGCATTGAAGTGCAACTCTCGCAAATTGCGGAGCCGTTGATAGCAGGCTAATATTCGATGACTTGTTTTTATTGTAAAGGTATCTCAGCAACTCTTCCCTCTCCTCAGGCGTTATATCGAGTTCAACTATGTTTTTTCCTCTGCCTACGGGAATGAAATTGTAGTGCATAAACCAGTCAACCCCAAGTTTCTCGCAAATTTTAACGACATCTTTTACTTCGTTGTAGTTGTGATGCGTTACTGTCATGGAAACGTTAACGAAGAATCCGTATTTCACGGCATTCTTTATCCCCTCGATCGTTCTATCGAAGCAACCTTTTATCCCTCTGAAAGCTTCGTGCGTCTCCTTTGTTCCATCAAGGCTTATTTGCACGTATCCAATACCGCTTTCTTTCATCTTTTTCGCAACCTCTTCGCTTATCAGCGTCCCGTTCGTTGCCAATGCAACGTATATTCCCTTTTCCGCTGCGTAGCTTGTTAGATCGAATATGTCTTTTCTAACAAGCGGCTCTCCTCCTGAGAACGAGATTATTGTAACTCCGAGTCTGTCGAATTTATCTATGGTATCCATAGCCTCTTCAGTCGTTAGCTCATCCTTTAGCCTTTTACCCGCTGTTGCATAGCAGTGCTTGCAGTGAAGATTGCATGCGTATGTTACATCCCAGACAACTTGAAACGGTGCTCCCGGAACAAAGGGTTTCTGAACGCCGAAATACGCTAAGCCATTGATAACGCTGACCAAACCCCTACGCCAGTATGCATCCATGAATTACTCTTTTAACTCATCCATAGTAACATTAAAAGCCTCAGCTCCCTTTAGC
>CAZVXC010000211.1:0-1878 GCA_964631435.1 uncultured archaeon
ATGATTTGGATAGATGCTTTCGTAGTTTTCATTTCGAGAAGCTATAAAGATGTATCGTTCATTTCGGTCGTAGTTTCTGTCGTTATAACGGTCTATTTGCTATTACCAGCTGTTTTCAGCTTTATTCCATCTCTTTCACCGGTTTCTGTTCTTATGAGATGCATTAAAGGAGAAAAAGTGGATTTATCGATGTTAATATCTTCAAGCTCCCATCTGCTGATCATGACAGGAATTTTAATGCTAATAACATCAAAATCGTTCGAATTCATGCACGATCGAAGCTTGCTAAGGAAGATAATTGATGTTACCGCAAGAATTAACGACGGATATCACAAGACATTCATCTTCACAACCCTTTCTATCCCCTTCGTTCTCTTAGCCGAGCTTTTCCTAATTGCAGCAATCTTTCCGCTGAGAAATTACTACATACCCCTTCTCCTTGCCTTAGCTATAGTTGAGGAATTTTTTAAAGGTCTATTCATATACACGGCAAGCATGAACAACCTGAATCCCGTTATTTCAGCTTTGCTATCGGCAACAGGATTCTTCATCGGAGAAAAATTCGTTCTGTTTAGATTTGTCCCTTCAGCTCTTGCAATCCTCTTTATCCTTCCTTTGTTAGCTCACGTAATCTCCGCCTTAATTTTCGCACTCACAATGAAATTCGGCTTTAAGAAAGCATTAGCCTTCTCTTCATCAACTCATGCAACCTACAATGGGTTGATAATATGGATGCTTTTAAGATAGCGAAGAAAGATTTGAGAGCACTAAGCAAAGAGAAAACGATAATTTTAGCTATACTTCTGGTTTTAGCAGTATCATCCTTATCCAAGATCGTAGCAATGGGTTTAACTATTCTTTACAGTCCGAGCGTTCAGTCGAATATTCATATAGGATTGGTCGGAAAAGCGGAGGTGTTCGAAAGCGTTACTCCATGTGTAAGATACAAAAATCTCGATTCAGCTATCAAAGCCTTAAAGAATAATGAGATCGATGTCGTTCTTCTAATAAATGAGAACGTTAAGGGGCGTAGTTACGTTGACGTATTCATACCTGAGAACGATATCAAGGCGATAAAAGTTATTCCGGCGTTAAGAAAAATTCTGATAGAGTATCAGGAAAGGCTTAGAGCTGAGAAGGGAATTCCTGTGATAGATATTAAGGCTTACGATGGAAGGAGATATGTGGACATTCCAGAAGGTTTTTCGCTGCAATTCGAAGTTATATACCTCGTATTAATACCTCTTATGGCTATTCTGACAGCAGTTATCTCCGGAATCTACATCATAGACATCCTCAGCGAGGAAATTGAAAGAGGAACGATAGATGTTTTGCTCTGCTGCATTGATGCTAAGGATATCGTAGCGGGAAAAGTTCTTTCAACGCTGATTTTAGCTGCTATTTTAACCTTATTCTGGATAGCAGGTTTGATTGCAAATAAAATCGAGATAAATGCGGCTCTGACTTTTCTGGCATCTTTTTCCATCTATATCACAGTCATATCTGCGGCGTTGCTAACGGTCGTTAGATTTAAGAAAAGAGCTGAAGCACAGTTCGTTTTTTCAGTAATTATGATCCCGCTAATCTTTTTGTTGATATCTCCTCTGATTTCGATTGCTAAAGCATCTCTTTCGGAAATCGATAGGGCGATGTTGCTATACCTGTTTATAGCAGTCGTATTTCTTTTAGCATCCGTAATTATTTTGAATAGATCGATAGAAATAGAGCAAGGATAGAATAGCTAAAAATTTATTCGATAAGGACAGCGTTAATTATCCCTTCCTGTCCGGGACGATTTGTAACTCTCGCTTTCCCCACTTCGGTTTCGATTATAGCTCCTTTCGTTATCACATTCTTCCTTGCAAAGTGTATATGTGC
>CAZVXC010000212.1:0-1873 GCA_964631435.1 uncultured archaeon
GATTTATAGATGTTCTCAACGCAGATTATTATGAGAGAACGAGAGCCTATCACACAGCACTAATCGTCAATAAGAGCGGTGAATATCTGAGAGCTTACGATGTTGGCAGGCATAATGCTGTCGATAAAACGATTGGATTGGCGTATAAAAAGAATCTTAGCTTATCCGAGTCCTTCTTGGTAATAACCGGAAGGATAACCGCCGGAATAGCGAAGAAGTGTGTCAGAGCTGGAATACCGCTTATAGTCTCGAAAGCTGCCATAGTGGATTCTGCGATAGATGTATGTAGGAAAGCGAATCTATCAGCCATATCCTTCGCTACGAACATCGCTGTAAATTGTGGTGCTATAGAGGTTTAAGCAAGATCAATTTTTTCATATCATCGCTCAGATTTAAGCTTTTCTCATCAATTACGATCTCTCCATTTCTTACCTCGATTTCCTTATTCGGAGCCAAGCCTATTTTCTCAAGCTGAAACGGTGAAGCTACGATAACGTATTTGCCCTCTCTAACCTCATCTAACCTCATGTATTCTCTCTCGCAACTCTCACAAAGATCACATCTTCCTGAGATGAGGACGCATATCTTTTCAATAACGCTATCATCAACTATGTGTTCTAAGGTGCAGCTTAACTCATGGGCTTTCTCGCTATCAAGCTCTAAGAAATCCCCGAAGAATTTCATGAAGATCAAATAGTTCCTTTTTATTCTTTCCGCGACCTTGTAGCCATCTTTTGTGAGAATTGCACCTCTATACGGCTGATAATCGACGTATCCCATGTCGCTCAGCTTATTCAGCATTTCTGTAACGCTTGAAGGCTTTATCTTCAGCCTGTCCGCTATCTCCTTCGTCTTAGCGACTCTCCCTTCTTTCTGGATGTCTAAAATTGTTTCTAAATATTCTTCTACTCTCTCCATCATCTATCACCGAAAAACAATCCTCTTCTTTTTATCAACCTCCTGCTACCGCAAAACGGGCAGTAAAGGTTCGGTATATGTATCGGCCCGCTATATCCGGTTGTTTTTATTATTTTTAAGTCGAACTCGCTTCCGCATCTTGCGCAGTATAATCCTGTTATTGTTGTCATCAAATTCTATTTTTGTCCCTCGCGGTAATTAATCTTTTGTTTAAAATCGAAATCGCTTAAAGTGTCTCGCAAAGATTCTCAAGAATTCTCAGAATTTCCTTTCCCTTTTGAGTAAGAGCGTAATTTTTGTTGGATTCCTTGCGAACTATATCGCTACTCAGCAGAGATTTGAGCAATCTATCGAGAACACTCGGACTGATCTTAGATTTAAACATAATATCGCTAAAGTTTGTTGGAGATGAGTCCAAGACTCTCAAAATCTTCAGCGTTCCGGGATGCATTAGTATCCGGTATATCTCAGACTTATCGTTTTCAGCACTCATATCCTACTTAGCTTAACTCAAGGGAATATATATCACTTATGATATTTACAGATTGTATTTCGAAATGTTATGATCATTTGTATAACATAAAATTAATAATAATGCTAAAAAGATAAGAGGTATGGGTTTTCGAGAAATGAGAAATGGTAAGGATAATTCGAAGAAAGAAGTGATAATCTCAGTCCGCATTCCGAAATGGTTAAAGGATGAGATGAGTAACATAGATATAAACTGGAGCGAATACATCAGAATTTCAATTGAAAAGAGGGTTTTGCTTGAGGAGATGAAAAGAATTTGGAATAAAATCGAAGATATAAGAGACCGAATAAACAGGGGGTGAGATAATGATCATAGATTCGAGTGTCGTTAAAGAATGGATTTTCGGTAATAGCGATAAATGCCAGAAGTTGCGAAAGAAGTTCGAGGACGGAGATATAGAGATAAAGATTCCAGATGTTGTTA
>CAZVXC010000213.1:0-1845 GCA_964631435.1 uncultured archaeon
ATACACATTCGAGCATCTAACTCCCGAATTCGTTAAAAAAGCTTATTTACTGAGTGAAGCCGAAGTCATAATAATCGACGAGAAATCTACGAATTCTGCGATAAAAAAGCTTGCAAACAGCGTTGCGGAGGGACTCGGAACGAAGGTTCTGAAATCTAAAGAGGCTAAAAAACATAAATTGTGATACAAATTTATATATACCCAAATGGCTTAGTGAAAGCAATGAAGCTCAAATCGCAGATCATTCCCATAATTGTTGAGAGGTCTTCAATCGTTTTGAATCAGGAAGATGCCATGGAACTCGGATTGATAGAAGGAGACAGAGTGAAGATAATCAGAAATGGGAGAAATCTGGTTGCTCACGTCCAGATAGCAACAGCGTTAATCCCGAAAGGCAACGTAGGAATTTACTGCAACTTAGCCGAAGATTTGAATCTCAGAGACGGTGATGAGGTTGAACTCATTCCCATTTCGAGACCTCTGAGCGTTGAATACATAATCAAGAAGCTTAGGGGGAATAAGTTGAGCAAAGATGAGATATACGAGATAGTTAAGGACATCGTCAATAACAGCTTAAGCGAAATCGAGCTTACAGCATTCGTTCTCGCAAACTATCTCGTAGGAATGGACTTCGATGAGATCGAATGGCTAACAAAGTCGATGATTGAGACCGGGGAGACTATAACATTCGATAAAGGGATAGTTGTGGATAAGCATAGCATAGGCGGAGTTCCGGGAAATAAGGTGAGTCTCATAATAGTCCCTACTGTCGCATCATCTGGTTTGCTCATTCCCAAGACTGCAAGCAGAGCAATAACTTCTGCAAGCGGAACAGCTGATACAATGGAGGTTCTCGCAAACGTTACGCTTTCGGTTGAAGAAATTAAGGAGATAACCGAAAGGATAGGCGGAGTCATAGCGTGGGGTGGGGCGACAAATATAGCTCCAGCTGATGACAAGATAATAAGGATAGAATACCCCCTCTCACTCGATCCCCGTCCTCAGTTGCTTTCAAGTGTTATGGCTAAGAAAGGCTCTGTCGGTGCGAGGCACATAGCCATAGATATCCCCGCAGGTAACGGAGCTAAGATAAAAAGCGTAGAAGAAGGCAGAAAGCTTGCGGGAGATTTTGTCGAGCTTGGAAGGAGGTTAAATCTCAATGTGATATGTGCGATCACAAACGGTTCTCAGCCCATAGGAAGAACTGTTGGCCCGGCAATAGAGGCTTGGGAGGCTTTAAAAACTATGGAAGAAAAGAAAGGCCCATCGAGCTTGCTTGAGAAATCCTTAGGGATAACTGGAATAATTTTCGAGATGGCTGGTTTAACTTCCAACGGCTATGAAATGGCTAAGGAGATATTTAGACAAGGAAAGACACTTGAGAAATTCAAGGAGATAGTTGAGGCACAAGGAGGTGATAAGGATATAAGCTCTGACAAGATAGAGCTTGGAAGCGAAAGATACGTTTTAAGGAGCAATTATGAAGGAGCAGTTGTAGATGTGTTTAACGAGAGGATAGTCAAAATAGCAAGGCTGTCTGGAGCGCCTAAGGATAAGAAAGCTGGAGTTTACATCCACAAGAAGAGAGGAGAAGTTGTGAAGGCGAATGAGCCGCTGTTAACGATATATGCCGAAAAGGGTTGGAAACTTGATAAAGCTGTTGAATATGCGATCGAAAACCCCCCGATAGTCGTTTCGGGGATGGTTCTTGAAAGATATCCATCCTTCAAAGAGGTGAGATGATGGAGGTTATAGATGGCCTCAGAGATGTTGTCGCCGCTGAAACGAGCATATCAAGGATTGATCTCGAAGATGGTAAAGCTGTATTGGAATACAGAGGATACG
>CAZVXC010000214.1:0-1843 GCA_964631435.1 uncultured archaeon
CCCTCATCATTTCTCGCAGAATACATCTCAAATACGTCATCAACCTTTGGATTCAGCTTATATGTGCCTAAGGGGCCGACAACTCTCTCCTCGATTATCTCTTTAAGTTCCGAAAGGGGCTTGACGTAGCTAACGCCTAAGGCTGTTGGAAGGTTTATTGCTGAATCTGCATCGATAGCTGTAACGTTATAACCCTCTTTTGCAAAGAGATGAGCTAAGATTGCTGCTAATGTTGTTTTTCCGACTCCGCCTTTCCCAGAGATTGCAAGTTTTACCATCCTATCTGATTTCGATTGGTGGGAATATTAAATCTTTCCGATTTTGATGAAGTTAAAAATAGCCCCGCGGGGATTCGAACCCCGGTCGCCGGCTCCAAAGGCCGGCAGGATTGACCGCTACCCTACGGGGCTTTAGTAATTCTATAATGCCCCGAAAGATAAACTTTGTGTTCAAATTTAAAAAAGTTTTAAAATACTGAATTTCAACACCCGGCATAGTTTTGAATTTAGAAGATACAATTCTTTAAAACAGAGATTCTGGCTGGCTTAACGACGTTCATGACTATGTCATACATAATCTTTGTGAATCCAAGCATTCTGAGATGGCGATCGGAGAAGATGCGATACCGAGCTTGGTTACAGCAACGTCGCTCTCTGCATGGATAACTACTATCATGAGTATGCAAGGAAACAATTCGCATTAGCTCCCGGAATGGGTTTGAATGCGCATTTCACATACGGCTCATGGCAGGTAGCTCTTGTGGCAGTATTCTTTGAAGAAATTATATTCATAATCCTGTCTCTAACGAGAGTTCGAACAGCAGTAATAGAAGCGATAAATATACGATAGTTTCCAGAATGGGGCTTTTCCTAATGCTTATCGGAATGAACGCTGCTAGTATCTTTGTGAACATGAGGCAACGCTCGTAGCTCTCGGAATACTTGATTTCGAAAAGCCAGAATTTTTGGTTGCAATGATTGGGGTTGTGATAGCATTTTTGTTGATTGTAAAAAACATTCCGGGAGCTTTGCTCTTCTCGATAATGACTGCAACAATACTCGCTATCGTTCTTGCGTAACACCCCTACCAAAAGGCATATTTAGCACTACCAACTTCCAATAAAACTCCTCTAAGGTTCGATTTGCAAAGGTTGTTAAGCTCGGGGATTAAATCTAAAAAGTTTTTAAAATTTTAAGACATATTGCAATTATGAAATCGGCTCTGCTCGTTATAGATATGCAGAAGGATTTCTGCTATCCCAACGGCTCTTTATACGGCGGAGATCATCTGAGAAATATCTTCGATCCTATTAGAGATGCTGTAATCAGTGGGAGAGGAAAGATGCCGATAATATTCACTCAGGACTGGCATAGGAAGGATGATGTCGAATTCAAGATATGGAATGCACATTGCGTAGAGAATACGTGGGGTGCGGAGATAATCGATGAAATTCCGGTTGAAGAGGAAGATTACATAGTGAGGAAGAGGCGTTATTCAGCATTCTTCGGAACGGATTTGGATTTGACTTTAAGAGAGCTTAAAATAGAAAAACTCTATCTCACCGGTGTTCTGACGAATATCTGCGTTTTGCATACAGCAGCGGATGCCGTGCTGAGAGGCTATTCCGTCTCTGTAATCAAAGATTGCACTGCAGCCCTTAACGATTACGATTACAACTACGCTCTGCATCACATGAAAAATGTGTTCAATGCCGAAATAATAACGCTTGAAGAATTTTTAAGGTCTTAGAAAGCTTTTTATTTTTCAAAACTCAAATAATTTCATGGAAAGCACGTTCGAATACAAGGGTGTTGAAATCACCTGGCTGAAGCATGCAGGATTT
>CAZVXC010000215.1:0-1841 GCA_964631435.1 uncultured archaeon
TCCAAAGGAAGCTTAAGGGTTGCCGAAATTCCTTTCGACTTCAACAATTTCCGCTACGACATTCTGAATAGCGATGTTGAATTCAGATTTTTCCTGCCGAAAGGGTGTTTCGCAACATCCCTTCTCAGGGAGTTCCTAAAGACAAGATAAAAAAAACGGAAATCATTCCTCTTTTACAAGCTCTATCTCTATTGTTGATACATTAACAATCCTTCCCTGCTCGCTCTCAAGCTCTTCGGTATCTATATTTATGCTTCCGACCTTAACATTTGGCATAAATCTGTTCCTAACGATTTCTGCAACATCGACGGCTCTGCTTATTGCCTTTCCTCTCGCCTTAATAACAACCTTCTTAGCACCTTCATTGAACTGCGTTAATGTAGCTAAGACATAGTTCATTATAGGTTTTTGACCTACAAACACTACTGCCTCCTCTGCCATTTTTATCACCTGAGAATTGGATTGAGTATGAGTATTTAAAGTTTTAGATTTGAGGATGAATTACTCCGCTCTTAAGAGCGAAACTTTCTCCGTTCTGCCTGCTTTACTTGTGCATAGCATCCAGTTGAGATTTAAAATATCTGACAAAAAATTAAAAAGAAATCTAAACTCTAAAATTCTTATCGATCATTTCGAGAGTTTTCTCGGCCGAACTTACGGTTTGATCTACGGTCGCTACAATCTGTTGAACTGCTGCAGTCTGTTCTTCTATCGCTGCAGAAGTTTCCTGTGCTGATGCCGCAGATTCTTCGGCAGTCGATGCAACTTCATCTGTATTTCTTGCTATTTGTTCAGCTCTCAAATAAACATCGTCTGCGAGCTTAACAATCTCATCCAGCTTTTCTCCAACCTCTTGAATCATCTTTCCGATTTCCATGTTTCTCTCCAATGCTGATAGTATCTCCTTTGAACCCATTTCGCTCTGCTCGTATGCGTGATGAGTGGCTTCAGTAACTTTTTGCATCTCCGCTAAGACCATTGCTATTATCTCGCTGATCTCCTGCGTGCTTTTTCTTGATTCTTCAGCAAGCTTTCTCACCTCATCTGCTACGACAGCGAATCCCCTCCCATGCTCTCCTGCTCTCGCAGCCTCTATCGCAGCGTTCAACGCAAGCAGATTCGTCTGATCAGCTATCGACTTTATCTTCTCAGATACTGTATCTATGTTCTTTATCGTATTGTTGAGTTCCGCAACTATTTTCGTTACCCTATCAATCTCCTTAACAATCTCTTCAACATTCTCCTTAGCTCTTCTGCCTTCTTCTTCAGCAAGTTGGGAGTTTTTAACGGCATTTTCTGCAAGTTTGTTAGAGTGCTTAGCTCTGTCAGTCAGCATTCTTATGTTTTCCACAACCTTCTTAGTCTCCGCAGCAGTCTCGTTAGCGATCTTAGACAGATTCGTTGCTCCCTGTGCCATCTGCTGAGATGCCGCACTGATTTGCTCCATTCCAGCATTAATTTGATCTATCGCATCTTTTACCTGTTTCATTCCGTTTATATTCTCTGTTGAGATTCTTTTCATATCGAGAACGAACTCGCTCATGCTGTCTCCGAGTTTATCTAAGGCTTTTGCAAATTCTGAAAATTCCCCAGCCATTTCCACATCTACTCCTGTTCTCCTTGTCAAATCACCGTTCGAATAACTCATAACAACATCTATTCCCTCCCGAATGGGGATGACTATGGCGTCGATGAGCCGATTGGTGTTCTCTACGAGCTTTGCAAATTCCCCGTATGCGGGAACATTGGCTTTAACGTTCAAATTTCCCTTTACAGCTTCATTTGCAACCCTTAAAATCTCTGCAAAGAGGGAACGCATGTCATCGATGAACGAATTGAAC
>CAZVXC010000216.1:0-1836 GCA_964631435.1 uncultured archaeon
TGCATCCAGAGATTATAACACCATCTATCCCCTTTTTCAAAGCTCTGAGAACCCATTCCGGATCAACTCTTCCTTAGCATAGAACCCTGATAATTCTTACATTCGGCTCATACTGAACCTTCGTCGTTCCAGCAAGATCGGCAGCGCCGTAGCTACAGAAATGACATGCGAAAGCCAATATAAGTGGCTCAGCATTTCGCTCTTCAGCTAAAGCATCTATCATAGCTGTTATCGCTCTTTCGTTAAAGAATCCCATGTCTATCGCATCAGCCGGACAAGACGCAGCACAAACGCCGCACATAACGCACGCATTCGGATCTATTTTTGCTTTCTTATTCTCTATGAAAGCGGCATTAAAATTGCAAACCTTAGCACACAAACCGCATCCGATGCATTTCTCAACATCAACGTAAGCGTTATAAGGATCGAATTCGGCCTTCTTACTCACTATAAGCTCCATAGCTTTTGCAGCAGCTAATCCAGCCGATGCCACGCTGTCCTGAATGTCCTTGGGACCGCTCGCAGTCCCGGCTAAGAATATTCCTTTAACATCGGTTTCAGCAGGTCTGAGCTTTGGATGTGCAACCTCGTAAAATCCATCTTCTCCGACAGAAATTCCGAGCTTCGTCGCTATATCCGTATTCCCCTCCATTCCGATAGACAAAACAACGAGGTCAAATTCTTCTTCGAAAACTTCTCCGAGAAGAGTGTTCTCGTAACTTAAAATTAGATTTCCGTTCTCTTTTTCGTATATCTCCGCAACTCTCGCTCTTATGAACCTTATCCCCTTCTCCTGAACCCTCGTATAGAATTCCTCATACATCCTTCCGTAGGCTCTTATGTCTATGTAGAATATCGTTATATCGCTATCGGGATACCTCTCCTTTATTGCGAAGGCATTCTTTAGCGTTGCCATGCAGCAAACCCTTGAGCAGTATTTATTCGTTTTCTCATCTCTTGAACCGACGCATTGGATGAAAGCAATCTTCTTAGGAATCGTTGAATCAGATGGCCTCAAAAGCTCGCCTAAGGTTGGGCCGGATGCTGAGAGCAATCTTTCGAGTTCTAACGTCGTTATAACATTTTTGAAAATGCCGTATCCGTATTCCTCTTTTCTTCTCGCATCGAAAGGCTTGTATCCAGTTGCAACGATTATAGCTCCCACTTCTATTTCCATCTCTTCAGGCTTCTGGCTGAAATCGATCGCCTGTGGTTCGCAGGCTTTCTCGCAGAGTCTGCAACCTATGCAGTGCTGCCAGTCTATCGCTGCATAAAGAGGCGTGGATTGAGGTATCGGCAGATAAATCGCTTTCCTCGTCCCTATCGTGTAATCGAATTCGTTCGGGACTTCAACAGGACAAACGCTACTGCAATCGTCGATACACCCTTTACATTTCGATTCATCCACATATCGTGGATGCTTAATTATCTTAAGCCTGAAGTTGCCCACATGTCCCTCACATTCCTTAAGCTCGGCATTCGTTATAACCTCTATGTTCTCGTGATTCAAAGCTTCGCTCATCCTCGGAGCTAAGATGCATATAGAGCAGTCATTCGTTGGAAAAACTTCGTTGAGAGTAGCCATTTTTCCGCCAATGGTTGGTGTCTTCTCTATGAGATAAACCTTTATTCCCGCATCGGCTATGTCCAATGCGGCTTCGATTCCTGCGACGCCCCCGCCTATTACGGCGACGGCATCTCTGACTTTCACATGCCTTCTCGACAGAGGTTCAAGGTTTCTCGCAGCAGCGACAGCCATCCTTACTAAATCCTTAGCTTTTAATGTCGCCGCCTTCGGCTTCTCCTGATGAACCCAAGAGCATTGCTCTCTTATAT
>CAZVXC010000217.1:0-649 GCA_964631435.1 uncultured archaeon
GCCAGATGGAGATGGCGTTATAGAAGCGTTAGAGTTTCTGGGATTGATATGAACGAACTTGAAAGATATCAGATCGAGCTTGCGGAAAAAGTTAAGCTTGAAGATTATTTAAAAGTCGAAGATGTCGAATACGTTGCGGGCGTAGATCAGGCGTTCGTGGATGATAATGTCATATCCGCATCTGTTATCATGAAATTCCCTGAGCTTGAATTGATAAAATCATCTGTGGAGATTGAAAAAACGGATTTCCCATATATTCCGGGATTCTTAATGTTCAGAGAGGGCAAGAGTGCTATAAATTGTTTAAAAAAGGTTGTTTCGGGCTTTAACAACATCGTTATCCTCGTTGATGGTAGCGGAATTGCTCATCCCAGAAAATGCGGACTCGCAACATACATAGCTTTAAGCTTAAAAATACCCGCTATTGGAATAACGAAAAGGAAGCTTTTCGGAGAAGTCGAGATTCCGCAAAGGGTTATGGAACATAAGCCAATATATTCGGATTCCGAGATAATAGGATACGCTTTAAAGACATGCAAGAGATGCAATCCGATTTTCATATCTCCAGGAAGCTACATCACACCGAAAACAGCGTTGAGAATAGTAAAGATGTGTTTGAAAGGCTATAAACTTCCAGAGCCTATAAGAT
>CAZVXC010000217.1:659-1823 GCA_964631435.1 uncultured archaeon
TATCGTTTATGTGATAGATATTCTTCACAGCTTTTCCCCTCACACCTCTCATTTCCTTCCCATTTACGAGAGCTATTCCAACAGCGAGGGGTGTGAATTTCTTTTCAACGACAACATAGCAAAAATCCCCTTCTGCAATGCTTTCATCAGCCTCAACGATTCCGGGTTTCATAACGTCAGCCCCGTTTATTATGAAGTTCAACGCTCCCTCATCCACAACAACCATCCCTCTCTCTGGTTTAAGCTTCATAACACCATAGACCGTTAAATAAAACCTGTTATCGTATTCGAGTATTAGAGGCTCGTTGTTCAACAAGAGGACAGCTCTATTATCTATCTCAACTCTCTCAAGCTCACCTTTCAGCTCTATTCCTATCTTCTCTTTTAGCTCATTGAGAATTCTCTTCGTTTCTTTCTTTCTTATCCTCTGCCTTTTCATACCTTGTGATTGACTTTCCATCATAAAAATTTTTGATACATCATCGAATTGATGTTTTGAAGATGCAATGGATTGATGATGCAATACGATAAATAAAAATTGTGAGGATTAATGTTATGAGCAATAGAGTTCACGTAATCGGTCATGTAGCCTACGTCGCATTATACGGGGTATTGATATTATCTACGATCATCTTCTACAACCCCACAAATCAGATATTATTACTGTATTTAGGCTGGTCGGCACTTATATTGGGAATCATTTTTCTTTTGTTGTCAAGCCAATCACGAAAAGGAAGTTGCGATGAATTTGTTGAAAGTGGTATGTATGCAATCGTCCGCCATCCTGAATTCTTAGGACACATGCTAATAATATCGGCATTGGTTGTAATTTCGCAACATTGGATTAGCTTGATCGTCAGTACAACGTTAATTATCCTCTTGTTTTTCGCTATAATAGAAGAAGAAAAGAGGAATGTAGAGAAATTCGGCGATGCATATAGAGATTATATGAAACGGGTTCCAAGAATAAATCTGCTAATTGGAATTATAAAGATATGCAAAAAGAAAAGATAGCTGGGAGGCAACTTCGAGTTACTTAATGCTACGCCAGCGGCAGACACATCTTTTAAATATCACACACAGGATATGCTATGAAGCTCATCTTATTCCTGAGCGGAGAATTCGAGGAACTTGCAAGAATTGAGGCAAAAACATTTTTCGTAA
>CAZVXC010000218.1:0-1812 GCA_964631435.1 uncultured archaeon
GGGTAATAGCAGCAAGATTCAAAGAAAATTCGATAAACAACGGAGAAATTTTGAAACTCAGATTTAGGTCTAAAGGAAATGGGAAAATAGAGTTAAGCGGAATCTTAAGCAATTCACAAGGGCAAGAAATCAAAAGTGAGTTTAGCTCGAAAGAAATAAAAACACCTCCACAAGAAATTACGCAACACCTTCAAACAGCGACGACAGGTGAAGAAAAGAGAGGTTTCGGTATCTTTCTCGAAAATTACTGGCTCTTAATACCCGTTCTAATTTTAATAGCTTCATTATTAATCTGGAAAAAAATTTATCTTTAATTATTTATTTGGCTTATTCAACTTTGCTAAGCAAATAATTCTCCTTAATAGCACCAAATACTCCTTCCAAACCACATCAAACCGAGCTAAAATAATCCTATAGCTTATTTCTCCTTAGCTATCTCATAAGCTTTCCTCAAAACTCCTCTTACAATCCCTCTATTCCTTAACCCGCCTATTTTTCTTGCTGTCTTCCTTATGCTTCCGGTTTTTATAAAAATATTCAATATCTCTTTTTCTCTTTCGCTAAGCTTATCAGATTCCAAAGCCCTCTTTGCTATTTCGATCAGGTCGCTATTTCCGTAATAGAGTTCATTCGGCATTATATGCCTCTCGAAAGGTTCGAGCATGAATTCGATTACGTATAGCTCATTTTGATCTGGATAATAGCTCTTTATTTCATCCATGAAATCTTCGAGAGAGTTAAATCCGTCTTTTTTTGCAATTTCCTCATTCAACTCTTCCCTCTTAACCTTCCTTACATCTATTATCTTCGCTTTCCCGATTATTTTTCCGCCGCAGTGGACATACACCGTATCATTCGGCTTTACGTAAGCCCTTTTCCTCACCGTTATCCTCTTTTCCCCTTTAAGCAGCTTCTCTAAGTATTTCTCTTTGAACTCCAAATGCTTCATATCTCATCTCCCAAGTATATTCCATCTTTAGCCCTTACAATTCTGAATCTAACGCCTTCCCCTACTTTTTTGTCGGTTAAAACCGTAACAACTCTGTTTTTTACAACAGCTATTCTCTCTCCAAAATTTCTCCCATCCGCAACTATTTTGGCAGAATAAATGTCTCCCTTTTTAATTTCCGACGGATACCTCCTCCTTTTCTCGATTCCGAAATCCTTAGGACTCAGAACGAGCTTAACGCCGTATTGCTCCTCCAACCCTCTCAGCTTTTCGTAAAACGTTTTGAAGCTCATAACTTTCTTCAGCTTCCTTCCACCTTTGTATGGGATGTATTTCTGAATTCCCAAGGGCGGCCATTTCTTTCCAGCACCCACATCTAAGGCGAATTCGATGATGTCAATTATATCCTCATCATTTATCCCCGGAAGCCATATCGGAGCTATAAGCAAATCTATCTTGCTGTTAGCGATGTATTCGCATACATCCTTGATTTTCTTAACCGGATACCTGAAGCCGTAAATTTCCTTCGCCTTCTCCTCTTTCAGCGTGCTTAAGCTGAGATTTATTCTGTCGAGCTTACCTTCGAGTTCATCAACGATACCCTTTGTTATGAGTGTTCCGTTCGTCTGAATAGAAATTACTTCCGTCTCTCTAACTCTGTTTATGCCGTAGATAAGCTCTTCTATGTAAGGGTAGAGAAAAGGTTCACCCTGTCCGTCTATGTGCGCTTCAACTCCTCTCCCTTTAAACCTCGCTATCTTCGAATATTCCTCAACTAAATAATCTGGATCGACTATGAAATCGTTCGCTTTTGTTCTGCTGAGCTTCCCTTCATCAACACTGCAGAAAATGCAGTTGAGATT
>CAZVXC010000219.1:0-1801 GCA_964631435.1 uncultured archaeon
GAAGAAGAGGAGAGGTAAAGTCGGTAACTTGGGAAAGTTCAGCAAGGTTCCCGGAGGCGACAAGCCCACGAAGAGAGTTAACATAAGATGGAGATGCACCGAATGCGGGAAAGCTGAGCATCGCCCCACATGGAGAGCGAAGAGATTTGAAATTGTGGGGTGATGTAATGAGCAGATTTGTGAGAGTTAAATGCCCGGATTGCGAGAATGAGCAGGTAATATTCGATCACGCTTCGATGCATGTGAAATGCTTAGTTTGCGGCAGAACATTAGCCGAGCCGACAGGTGGGAAGGCGAAGATAAAAGCCGAAATAGTTCAGGCTCTCGAATAGAGAGGGAATGAAAGCCTGCAAATCAGTTAGATTCAGTTTTCTGCGGGAACAACTCTGAGGCAGATGTTTTACAAAAGCATGCAGCGATAACGCAGTATATCATTTTTTAGCTTGTTAGCTTGCGGTAATCTTTCATAACATGAAATTGCTGCAAGATTCGGCTATTGCGCATAAACAGATGAAAGTGATAGCTACTAAAATTGATAAAGATCGGAATAGAAAACTTAAATATCCCCCTTAGAAATCGGTAACTAATGATAATCGGTGTCGATGTTGGCGGAACAAATACGGATGTTGCCATACTAAGCGAAAACGAGCTGAGAACGTTCAAATACCCGAATGAATACGGGATTGAAAACATACTCAGAGACGTATCGGAGAAAGCGGATATAAAGAAGTCGAAGCTTGTTATAAGCACATCCCTTCCTTTGAATATAATCACAAGCAGATTTAACGAAATAAAAACTTGCTCTATAATCACCCCCGGTCCGGGTTTAAATTTCAGCAACTACGGAATTCAGATAAAAGGCGCCGTGAATCATAGGGGTGATATTGTCGAGGAAATTGATAGGGATCAGGTTGCTAAGATTCTTGCTGAAAATAAATCTCAAACTCTCGCAATCTCAGCCAAATTCTCGATAAGAAACCCGAAAATTGAGCATGAAATCATGGACATCGCATTAAGCTACTACAATGAACGAAACATAGCTTTAAGCCATCACATAGGCTACCTAAATTTTCCGCTGAGAATTAACACAACTATCGTTAATTCAAAAATTATGGAGGAAGTCTGGAATCTAACGGATTCCATACGGAAATTCACGGAAGATTTCTTCTATTATAAAGGAGACGGAGGGATAATACCTTGGCAGATCGCATTGAGAAATCCGTCAGAGCTTTACAATTCAAGCCCTGCGGCAGTTGCGTATGGTGCATATTATTTAACAAACGAAAAACATGCACTTATAATAGATATCGGGGGAACTACGACTGATTTGATTCTGATAAATGACGGAAAGCCTGAGATTGATGAGAAGGTTAAGATACACGGAAAGAAGACGCATATAAGATGTGTAAAAAGCGTTTCAATCCCTTACGGTGGGGATAGCTTTTTCAACGGAAAACTGAATCCATACAGACTGGATAAGCCGATAGCATTTGGAGGCAAGCATGCAACCTTTACGGATATTTTAAATTGTGTCGGAGCTGAAATAGGGAATTACAAGCTTTCGAGAGAGAAAGTGAAAGCTGATTGCGAAGAATATATCGAATTCTTCGTAAATTTGGTTTCTGAGAAAGCAAAGGAGTTCGATGCTAAGAAAATAATAGGAACTGGTTATCTCGCAAAATACCTCATACCGGAGATAGCAGAGAGAAGCGGTAAGAAGTACATCATTCCGAATCATTTCGAATCTGCAAACGCAGTAGGAGTTGCCATTTCGAGGATAAGCCTTACACTTTATGCAAGA
>CAZVXC010000220.1:0-1769 GCA_964631435.1 uncultured archaeon
CTCTGCTACTTCCCATTCCGAAGTTGATTCCTGCGACAATGAAGTCTCCGGGTTTCATCTTCTTCGGGAATTCCGGATCAGCATCTTCCATAACGTGCTTCGCAAGCTCAGGTAGGTTGCTTCTGAGATGGTAATATCTCCCCGGTGTTATGTGGTCTGTTGAGATGTTATCTCCGAATTTCCAAGCTCTCCCCTTCAGCAGCATTATCAGAATGAATCTCAAAGGTTTTTTAATATTTGCTATAAGAGAAAATTTAAGTAACGTTGCCAAAAAACTATTTTCAGGGTGTTAAAATGCCAGCGGCAATTGTTGTCGGAGGATTTTGGGGAGATGAGGGTAAAGGAAAGATAATATCTCATATCGCCTACACAGATAAGCCGAAAATTATTGCAAGAGGTGGAGTCGGGCCTAATGCTGGACATACGGTTGAATTCGAAGGCAAGAAATATGGGGTCAGAATGATACCGTCTGGCTTTGTTTACAAAGATGCAAAGCTTCTAATCGGTGCCGGCGTTCTGATCAATCCGAAAGTCCTTTTGGATGAAATAAACATGCTTAAAGTTGAAGATAGAGCGAAGGCTGATTACAGGTGTGCGATAATTGAAGAAAAGCATATAGAGGCAGATAGAACATCGGAGCATCTTAAAGGAAAAATCGGATCAACCGGAAGCGGATGCGGTCCGGCTAATGCTGACAGAGTTCTCAGAACGGCTAAGCAGGCGAAGGATATTCCAGAGCTTCAGCCTTTCCTCACGGATGTTCCCTTAGAGGTTAACGAAGCCATCGATGAAGGAGAATTCGTTCTAATCGAGGGAAGTCAGGGATTCGGGTTGAGTCTTTTTTACGGAACGTATCCGTATGTTACCTCAAAAGACACTTCTGCATCCCAAATCGCAGCAGACGTCGGCGTAGGACCGACGAAAATCGATGATGTCATCGTCGTCTTTAAAACGTTCCCAACCAGAGTAGGCTCTGGCCCATTTCCGACTGAAATGAGTCAGGAAGAGGCAGAAAAACTTGGGATAGTTGAATACGGAACAGTAACCGGAAGGAGAAGGAGAGTCGGATGGTGGGATGGGGAATTTGCGAGGTATTCCGCTATGGTAAATGGTGCAACGCAAGTCGCCTTAACAGGAATAGATAAGCTTGACAAAGAGTGTTACGGCGTTAGAGAATGGGAAAGGCTTACACCAAAGGCTAAGGAATTTATAGAGAGAGTTGAAGATGATGTCAGAGTTCCGGTAACGTTGATCTCAACCGGCCCATCTCTTGAGCAGATAATCGATCTAAGGAAAGAGAAACTGTGAAAAATAATCAATAATAATTTTTATCATTATAATCATTATAATCTAAACATTCATAAGCTTCCCTAATTTTCTTAATTTGCAAAAATTTACTGCGGCATAGTATATAGCCAATACTGAGATTTCTGCCAAATGAGATAGTTTCAAACTTGCTGACAAAAAACTAAAACCTAAACAGAGCTAACATTAAACAGTAGATCCGAAAGTGAAATATTTGGAAATCAGATATTGAGAGAACGTTTATAGGATATTCTAATTGCTAACCTCCGGAACTACTATAAAAAGTGCATAAGCAAATAACGAACCGAAAAATATTTCTGATTTCTTCGCATAAATTACGCAAATTTAAGATGGCGAAAAAAGATGAAATTCGAACATCCATGCTTCGATGAGGATGCAGCAAGGAAAGTAGGTCGGATTCATTTACCCGTCGCAAAAAAATGCAACATATTATGCAATTATTG
>CAZVXC010000221.1:0-1259 GCA_964631435.1 uncultured archaeon
TTTCCAGCATTAATAACAATATCTGGAATTAACCTGAACGATTTTATCGGCTCTGTTACGAGGCATCCGATTTCTTTCTGTATCTGCAAGCTATCTCCAAAAATTTCTTTCATCACTTCAGCCACGAATTCTTCAAACAGTTTCTCCATCGGAAATAAGATTGAGAAGAATTCTATTTGACTTCCCTGCAGGGATAGAGTGCTTGATCTCAATATCATCTCGCAAAAGTCTATAAAAGGCTTGAACTCAATGTTCAATCTGTTGAAGGTGATTCTCTTGACATAATCGACGTCGATTGGTGATAAGCTTACGGGATCAAGAATAGCCAATATTTGTTTTAGAAGTCTGTAATTTTCCTGAGCTTTTACCCTCTTACTGAGTAGATAGCAAACATACTTCAGAGTTTTGCTTATTGGAGTGTCTATCGATCTCTCGTAGAATGTGCACGGAATTCTGTGAAGCTTAGCTGGATTAGAAGCGTATCTCTTTACGTCGATTTTTCCTTTCACGAAATTCAACTCCTCGCATCTTCTAACGTAACTCGCATCAACCTTGCACTTCAGCAGGTTTAGAAGGTTCTTTGCGAAAAGATAGACAAATATTTCGAAGAAATCTTCTTTTTCATAGCCAAGCGTTGTGAGATCAGTCTCTCTGACCTTCAATCTTCGAACGTATTCGAGCATTTTGAGTAAATTGGACAGAATCCTCTCTCTATCCTCCACTTCGTCCGGTGTTAAAATACCCCTACTATAGCTCCTTTTCAAAAATTTTGGTAGAATTTCGAGCCTTACATCTCCGAACCCAACGACTCCAGCGTAGTTCAAGACTTTGATCTTTCTCCTTCCTATCACAGCAAACTTTAAACTCTCATTCAACCTTTCGAGTTCCTCTATCGATTTCTCCCTGAGGTATAGTTTTCCGTCTTCAAAACCTTCTTCTCCTTTCCTGATCATTTCGTATTCAAACTCAGAGTATTCGAATGTTGCCACTTCCTTTGCTCTCAACTCTATTCCACCTCTGCAACTTTCTTGAGAGCTTTGATAAAATCACTTTCCTCTTTAACTTTTATGAACTCGCCGTTTAGGACATCTTTCAGCTTCTCCGGACTGTCGTAGAAGTATTCCTGAAGTAGCGGGATGATCTCGTGATACCAAATGTTTTTCAGTGTGTCGATTTCTTTCTTTTCTTTTTCGCTTTTCTTATTTTCGTCTCTATTTTTTAATTTGAGAAGGTAGCTATGTCCGATTTGGTGATCTCTG
>CAZVXC010000221.1:1269-1746 GCA_964631435.1 uncultured archaeon
TGATCTCATAAAGGACTTTAACAGCAAGCTTCTTAACGTCGTTTAGATCGTTTTCGTTCCAGCTCTTTATCTTTTCAATAGCCTCCTCCTCACTTTCAACGTTATCTATTCCAAGCTCGTTGATCAAAACCTTGTAGGATGGCATTAATTCTATGAATCCGAATCTCCTCCTTAAAGCGACATCTATGAGGGCTATGCTTCTATCGGCAGTGTTCATCGTTCCGATTATGAATAAGTTGGGTGGAACCCCAAACTTCGTTTTTGAATACGGAAGTGTTACGATAATCTGATTTTCCTCTCCAAGTCTCTTATCAGCTTCGAGCAGAGTTATAAGCTCTCCGAAAATCCTCGATATATCACCTCTGTTTATCTCGTCGATCACTAAGTAAAATTTCGGATAGTTGCCGTTTCTAAGTAATTCTTTAACTCTTCTCTTTTCGTCTTCATCCAATTCTGGTAAGTCTTTCCCTTCTTCCC
>CAZVXC010000222.1:0-1730 GCA_964631435.1 uncultured archaeon
GTTTTCCGAGATAGCGAAAAGCTTTCCGGCGTAATTGAAAATCGATAGTATATCAACTATTAGTATCCCAATCGGTGCTAAGATTATGAAGTTAGTCGGAGCTAACTCGAAAGGCATAAGCTCGTGATTTACGAGTCTTAAAAACAGAATTGTGGCGATGAAAAGGAAGAGCATAAAGCCTATTCCGAAATAAATTAGGGAGATCGCAAACTTCGTCGGATCGGGAGGATAAAGCAGGATCGCATCTGTTACGAGTATCGTCGATACGGGCGGAATGAACCAGCCTCCGTGTATGCTTTTTAGCTCCGCAGTTACGTTTGCAAAGAAATGGTAAGAAAGGTAGATCGTCATGATAAGGATTAAAACTGAGCCGTATATTAGCAGAGGTTCATCAAATGGGATCATGAACTTCTTATACAAAATCGCAAGGATAACGGCAGAAATAGGCTGGAGAGGATAAAAGTTACCAATTACAACGTGCTGTATCTCTTTTTTCGCAACATCCCAGTGGAATATTAGTTTAGCAAACCAGATGCAAGTTAGTAGAGCGAATATAGCCGTTAACGCTACAGTCAAAATCCAGCTTAATGCCGGATATATGCTTAAGAAAGCTATCGCAACTCCTCCGCTCCCAAGAATCGTTGCAAACCACGATACGTTGAATTCTCGCAAATTCATATATCCAGTTTACAAACACTTCTTAAAGAGGTTTCTCGGTTTTCTAATCCGCTTCAAATCCCATGCTTTGTTTAAATTTTAAACTAAAGATTCTGCGTAAAATTTAAACAAGGCACGCTAAGCTTTGTTATGCCACACGTATTTGATCCGTCAATTGCACACGTCCTCGAATCCGAATGGAGAAAAAGGAATTTCCCGGCTGAGAAGATAATTGAAGTAATAGAAGAGCTTGATGTTAAGAGAGAAGTTGCGATCGATGTTGGAGCGGGGACGGGTTACATAACACTACCTCTCGCAAAAATCTTTAAGAAAGTCTATGCGATTGAGATAAGCATGGAAATGGCGGAAAAACTCAGGAAAAACCTTGAGAAGGAAGATATAAAGAATGTTGGAATAATTGTAACCGAAAAACCTCCAGAATTCGATTTTAAGATCGATTTGGTCATCTTTTCGATGGTTCTTCATGAAATGGAGAAGCCAGAGGAATATCTATGCTGGTCTAAGAGAGCGGACTACGTAATTATTGCGGAATGGAAGAAGATTGAAGACGATTTTGGACCACCGGTGAATGATAGGCTGAGCTTAGATGAAATTCTAAGGCTCTGCCCTTTCAAAGTTGTTAAAGTTGATGAAAGCTTGCCTTACCATTACATAGCTGCATTAAAAAGTTGATTTGTTGCAGAAAACGTAGCAAGATATTTTCGATTTGTAACATTAATATTATATTTAAATTTTAAATCGCAAGCTTTTTATTTTTTAAACTCAATATTTAAGTCAACCGAAATTTGGAGGTGTGAATATGGAGTTTGAAAGAGAGCGTGTGTTAATGGCGACAATCCTTGCATCAACGTTCAAGCCCGATTTAATGACGAATGACAAGATAGAAGCTGCAACGAAGGGTCATGGGACTCTCGTCATACCAGTATTTTGTGCAGCAAATTCGATTGCCGAAGATTTGTTCGGTAGCGTCCAAGAACCGGATATGAGATTGCTCAGTAAGGCAACATTGGTAGATGCGGCATCGCCTCAGATACCGTTGGATTTAATAATAC
>CAZVXC010000223.1:0-1685 GCA_964631435.1 uncultured archaeon
TTCTAATATCGATTCTAATTAATTCAGAATAGCAGAAGGTTAAATTTAGCATTTGTATGCCGAGGGCGGGATTTGAACCCGCGACCTACGGATTATGAGTCCGTCGCCCCACCAGCTAGGCCACCTCGGCTTCATGTCATGTTAAGAAATAAGATTATTAAAATTTTTGATTAGTCATATATTATCCACAAAATTTCGGAGGAGCTTCAATCCGTTCTTTCCGCTTTTCTCCGGATGAAACTGGACACCTACGTAATTATTTTTTGCCACCGCTGAGGCGAACCTTATTCCATAATCTGTGTATGCTATCACATTTTCGTCTTCCGTATCGAAGTAGTATGAGTGGACGAAGTAAAAGAAATTGCCATCGATTCCATCGAAGATGTAGTGATCCTTAAATTCAACCTCGTTCCACCCCATATGCGGTATCTTTCCGACGTATTTCGGAAATCTAACGACCCTTCCCTTAATCACATCTAATCCCTCGTGCAAGCCCCCTTCCTCGCTTAAAGTTGCAAATAACTGCATACCTAAGCATATGCCTAAAATCGGAATTTTTGCATTCCTTAGAAATGATATAAATGGTCTCAGATTTTTTATTGCAGTTTCAAACGCACCAACTCCGGGCAAAATTATGGCATCCGCACTTTCCAAGTCTTCTGAATCACTTGTAATCTTCGCTTTACCACCCACTCTCTCGATTGCCTTGTGTATGCTCCTCAAATTTCCCGCACCGTAATTGATTATCGCTATCACAACCTCCCATAAATTCGGGCTTTTTAAAAATTTGATGTTGAAAAATCGAGTAAACGATATATAGTATATGGGTTAAGAAACAGATGATTATGACAAGTCTTGAAGATGAGTCATCTGTAGAAGCAGAGAAAATATGTTGTCGAATACTTGAGAAATTCAACGTTGAAGACCTAATGAGGTTAGTAAGAGAGACTTCCGAGAACGTTTATATCCTTCTTCACAGAGAGGAAAAAGATTTCTGCGATATCTTTATCGGAAATAACAACAAGGATTTCGGCGAATTCATAGCAATCCCGATTCCGAAGAGGTTTGCAGTCTTAGAGCCGGATAAGTATTATTTCGAGGTTACGCTCAAAGCGAACATAGCCTTAGCGTTGAAAGGCGAGAAGGAATTCCACACGTAACATTTTAATAGATCGAGAAAGAAGCAGATTTATGCTATCTGGAAACGCATTAAAAGTTCTCAATCTGATAAACGAGGGGACTAAGGACTTCAAAAAACTAAGAAAGCTAACAAGGTTGCCTGATAAGATACTTGAAAGCATAATCGAAGAGCTGGAAAATTTGGGATGCATAGCTGAGGAAGGCGATACATACGAGATTACGAAGAAGGGCATGGATGAGCTTAAAAAACTGAAGATATGATAACAGAATACGAAATAGGAGATGAAAAGGTTTTCTTAATTAGGAGGATAATTGAAGTTCGATTCGATAAAAAAGTTTATCAAAAGCTCAGCAAAAGGTATTCGAGAGAGGAGATAATACAGTTTTGTGATAACAAAAAGGTAATCCACCATACGACGAAGAGAAATCTCATATTTATAACAAAGCAAAGCGGAGTTCCCCTTCTCGGCCATGCAGCTTTCGGATTGATCGATAGAGGGACAAATCTAATTCAGATCAGACCGATAACCGGTTGCAATCTCAAC
>CAZVXC010000224.1:0-1619 GCA_964631435.1 uncultured archaeon
GCCATAAGATATCATGAAGTTTATTACTCTGTTTGCATCCTCTCCAAATCTTTTGCAGATTTTTTCAAGCTCTTCTCTCGTTACAGCTTTTCCTCCAAACTCTGAGAGCACGTATTTTGTGAATTTTTTCATATTGTTATTTGTGTAACAAGTTTTAAAAAAGTTGATGGTTGTTACATAAGTAACAATACTAAATCTACAGCTTTCCCTCGATTTTTTATTCAGCGTTGGCTTGCCTATAGGAAAAACTCTCTGAATGCTCCGAAAAGCTAATCTACTACTTCCATCTTTGATCTTTTCGCATAGTATCCCAAATTTTTCATGAATCTGATTATCGCTTTAAGTTCGGCGAGTATGAATTCCTGCAACTTCGATATCAGTTCATGCCACAAAAACCGTTTTCCCGATACAGCGCTAACACTTTGCAATCTCCTCTTCCAACCTTTAAAAATTCTTCTTGAGAAATTTTAATCATGTACGCAAGCGAGGATCCCGTGTTCAGGCAGAAAGAAGTTTTATTTCCTGATTACATACCGGATAATCTTCCGCATAGAGAGAAGGAGATAAAGGCAATTTCCTCTATCATAAACTCAGCTCTGAAAAATCCAGAGAGTATTTTAAACATCTTTATCTATGGTTCTCCGGGAACGGGAAAAACAGCCTCTATAAAATTTATTTTCAGAAAACTTGAAGAGGAAACCGCTGCATTTCCTGTTTACATTAACTGCTTCCGCGTGAACACGAGAATGGCGGTTGTCTATGCTATAATCTTCGAGTTCTTCCGCAAGGTAAGACCCACGAGAAGAATTCCCTCCAGAAGAGGTGTCGCATACGACGAGCTTTTTGATCTCCTCGTTTCAGAGCTCAGGAAGAGCAACGCATTTCCTGTCATATGCCTTGACGAGGTTGATCATCTCCTGCCGAGAGGTGCAGAAGCTCTCTACGATCTCTCAAGGCTTAGGGAAGAATCAATACCCGTGCAGCTTATCATGATAACAAACGATCAGTTCGCCTTTATAAACGTCGATCCAAGAATAAAGAGCTCTCTTCGCCCCGTTGAGGAAATTCCCTACAGAGCTTATACCGTTGAGCAGATGAAGGAAATAATTCAGATGAGGGTTGAATTCGCTTTTCAGAAAGGTGTTGTTGATGAGGAAGCGATAAATTACCTTGCTGAAGTTGCCTGCGAGATGGGAGGGGATGTTAGGATAGCCAGAGAGACACTGCTCAGGGCAGGAGAGCTTGCAAGGAAAGACGGGAAGTTTAGGGTAACGGTCGAACATATCAAGGTAGCTCTCTCGGAATCGCAGTTTGCAAAGGCTAAGAACATCATGGATCAGCTTTCATCGAAGGAAAGGAAAATAATCTCGCTTATCCCTGAAAACGGAATTTTCTACCCTGAATTTTACGAGCTTTACAGAAAGGTTTATCCTTCTGGAGTAAGAGATAGAATGCTTCGCTATTATCTTGAGAGGCTAGTGAAGTATGGACTGATATCCATGGAGAGAAGAGGGGTAGGAGGCAGTTATTTTATAAGGTTGAATGTGCCGAGAAAGGTTTTGACTTTTTGATTATGCTATCCAGACCTTTAGAGTAAGATCATTTCCACTCCGCTTAAG
>CAZVXC010000225.1:0-1594 GCA_964631435.1 uncultured archaeon
TCTCGATAACGCCGGGGACAATCTTCTTCACAAACTCCGATGATGCGATTTTCATTACTAAATTCCTTCCTTCCCTTCCGCCTATGATTGTAGAATGAGAGCCGCCTATTTTTTTCTCTGCTGGAATTTCAATCTTCTCTATCTCATCCCTTTTCTTCAGAAATTTCATAAGATTTTCCACGAACTCTTCAAATTCCATAGCTTCGCTTACATAAATCCTCAGATTCGTTAAAGCGTATTTTCTTAACATCCTTTCAGCAAATTGAATCTTCTCATAACTTTCTCCGCAAATAAAAACCTCTTCAACTCTCTTTCTGTGAATCTTCTCCGCTATAATCTCGAACAGATTCCTGATACTCTCATGCTCCTCATAGATTTTGAAATTCATCCTGAATATTCTATCGCCTATGAAAATCAGATGCAACTTATTCCCGAAATATACGCATGAATAATCTGCGTTTCTTGAATTGCAGTGTAAACAATAATCCAAATCTTCATCAAGTTCTGCGTAACAGTTTCTGCACCTCATTTTCTCATTCTCAAAATATTCCTGAACATATACATGCTGTCCTCCAATATGTTAACCTTCGATTTTCCTCCATGCTTCCACATTACAGGCAGTTCTGCAATTCTGAGATTTTTTCTCTGAGCCAATATTAGTATCTCCGTATCCCAGAACCAGTGATTATCCTTTATTTCATCGAGCAAATCAACTATTTTGCTCTTCTTAAAAGCTTTGAATCCGCATTGATGATCTCTTATCTCAGAATTAAGCAAGATTCTGACGAGCATATTGTAAATTCTCGAAGGCAAATCTCTGTAAACGGGTCTCTTTGCTTTGCTATCCTTCATAAGTCTCGAACCTATTGCGATGTCGTATCCGTCGTTTAAAGCTCTTACAACATCGTTTATGTGCCTTAAATCCGTTGAGAGGTCAACATCCATGTAAAGGACGTATTCGTATTTTGCACTCTTTATAGCTCTGTTCAAAGCCTTTCCCCTTCCAAGCCTCTCTTTGCTATGAATGTGCTTTACGCATTCGTATTTTTTTGATAACTCTTCAGCTATTCTATCACTACCGTCTGTGGAGCCGTCTTCGGCTATTATTATTTCGAATTCGTCGAAATTTTTGCTCAGGAAATCCAAAACTTTCTCTACACTGCTTTCAAGCCTCTTAGCCTCGTTGTATGCCGGAAGTATTATGCTGATCATTCCCTTAAACTTTCAGCGAGAGGATATTTCAATCTTTTGAACATTCGATGTATTCGCATTTGCAATGGAGAACACCCATGTAGGCGAAGAGTATTCTCTTCTCCTTCTTTATCCTTTCCTCATCGAAAGATATCTGCGGAGATCGAATTTTTTTAGCCTCTTCGAAATCGGGAATTTGCTCTATGTTATTCCATAGGAGCTTTCCCGTAACTGTATCGAAAACCTTAGTCTGTTCCCAATCTGTTACAACAGTATATACAGGGATCGGATGGACTATTCGGGAAGTTGCGATTGCCTTTCTTTCCAAAGATGCGAGAACTGTTGGGGGAGCGCACTCTATATTCATTATGTTCTCTTTACCAACCCTTACGAGCAAATCTAT
>CAZVXC010000226.1:0-1565 GCA_964631435.1 uncultured archaeon
TTTATCCACTCAACCCATTTTATATGCGAGAAGACCTGATCTATGCTTAATCCGATAAGCTCGCATCCAAGTTTCTGAAACTCCTCGAACCTCTTTTGAAACGCCACAAATTCGGTCGTGCATACTGGCGTAAAATCTGCTGGATGGCTGAAGAAGACAAACCACTTCCCCTTAAACGCATCCGGCAACTTTAGTCTGCCATGTGTTGTATTCACATGCAATTCCGGAAACTTCTCTCCCAAAAGGGGTATTCCGTAATTTGATGTCATATTAACAAATACTATTTCTATTTCATAAATTTTTCTTTCGAAATTCGAACTAAGATGTAAAAAACGTTATATCTTCTTGCACCAAATTTTTAAGGGTGATACGATGGATGTGTTTCCTGAGAAGTTCAAATGTGTTGTAACGACGTGGGATTACATGGATAGACTTTGCAGAAAGGTTGCAGATCAGGTAAAGGAAGATGGTTTCGATCCAGAGATAATTGTTGCATTGGCAAGAGGAGGATGGTTCGCGGGCAGAGTTCTGTGCGATCTTTTAGGCTTAGACGATCTCACGAGTTTGAAAATAGAGCATTACGTCGGGACTGCAAGGCAAAGCGGAGAGGTTAAGATAAGGTATCCCCTTCCAGAGCAAAGCGTTGTCGGGAAGAAGGTTCTTGTTGTGGATGATATTGCTGACACTGGAAAAAGCCTTATGGCTGCGAAAGATCATGTTATCGAAAACGGGGCGAGTGAGGTTAGAACCGCAACTCTGCAACTCCTTTCCACATCAAGATTCACCCCAGATTACTTCGGAGAGTATATGGAAGAATGGGCTTGGGTAATTTTCCCGTGGAACTTCATAGAAGATATGATAGAGCTTATAACGAGGTTGCTTTCCAAAGATAAAGAAAAACTCTGGGGAGAGTGGGATATAAAGTGGGGACTGTATGAGTATCACCAGATCGATCCGATATATCTTGAGATAGCTCAACCCGGAAGATTTAGCGAGATAATGAATGAGATGGAAAGGAGGAATGTCGTTAGGAAGGTAGTAAAGGATGAAAAGATATACTGGAGGCTAATTCAATGAAGGCTGAAATAGCGATAATCGGTGGAACTGGCATATATGACAGCGATGCGTTCGAAAATGCGAAAGAGGTGGATATAGACACACCTTTCGGGAAGCCGTCGGATAGCATAATAATTGGAAATTACGAGGGCAGAGATGTTGCTTTTCTGCCGAGACATGGAAGAGGGCATGTATTCTCCCCAACGAACCTGCCTTACAGAGCGAACATCTATGCTTTGAAAAAACTTGGAGTTGAAAGGATAATAAGTGTTGCCGCTGTAGGCTCTTTAAAAGAAGAAATAAAACCTCTCGATATTGTTATTCCAGATCAGATATTCGACAGGACTAAGCATAGAGAGGACACTTTTTTCGATGAGGTCGTAGTCCACATAGGCTTCGCAGACCCGTTTTGCAAGGAGTTGAGAGATGTTGCGATCAAAACTCTCAGCAAATTAGATCTTAGGTATCACGAGAAGGGAACATACGTCTGCATCGAGGGGCCTCAATTT
>CAZVXC010000227.1:0-1561 GCA_964631435.1 uncultured archaeon
TAATTTGCATTTATCAGAACGCATCCGTCGGGTATCCTTTTCAGAAACTCTCTAACATCCTTAATCTCAATAATTCCCTGAGAAATCTTCATAGAACCCTCGTAACGGATTCCATTTTTATACCTTTGTCTATTATCTCATACCTGAAAACATTTTTCGGAATTAGCGTTCTCTTTAGCTTTATTATTTTCATCCTTCTCTGAACCTCATTCTCGGCCTCTCTGATACACATCTCAATAATCCCATCTACTGCGTGTTTTATTGCTGTTTCGAATTGAGAATCCAGCATTCCCTTAGAAAGCAAAACCAAAGCGACAGCCCTCTTTCTTCTCACAGCTATAGCAAGATTTTCGAGCAAAGTCGTTACAGATTTTCGATCGTAATTTTCTGCGAAGTATGCTAAGTTATTTATGACTACCCTATCGTAATTCCCTCTCAAAATCTCGTTCATAACTCTGTTATAAGAGTCTCCGAAGAGCGTTGGAAAGTCTCTTGAGCTGATTCCAGTGCTAATTCTCGAACTCATCAGATCGAGGAATTTTATCTTCTCAATGAAATCATCGCTTAAGTTGAAGTAAAGCTTTAAGCTCTCTTTAATCTCATCACTTGTATCGTTAGTCGTGATATACAGAATGCTCTCGTTATTCTTCAATCCTTCGACTACGAAGTAGAAGGAGATTATTTCCGCACCCGCACCGGGATCTTCAAGAATTAGAATAACGCTCCCCTCAGGAAACCCGCCGCCTATCTGAGAGTCCAAATTCAAAATTCCTGTGGGATATCGTTTCATGTGAAAGGATAGTGATATAAATTTATAAACATTGCCAAAATAAACCCGATGATGCTGAAGTTCAATAGAGATGGTCTGATTCCGGTAATAGCTCAGGATGTGAAGACGAAGGAGGTTCTTATGTTAGCTTACGCTAACGAAGAAGCACTAAGAAAGACTTTCGAAACCGGATACGCCCATTATTATAGCAGAAGCAGAAAAAAGCTTTGGAAGAAAGGGGAAGAATCCGGAAATGTTCAGAGAATTGTGGAAATCAGAGTGGATTGCGATGAGGATGCGATACTTTATATAGTCGAGCAAAAAGGCGTGGCATGCCATACCGGAAATTATTCATGCTTTTTCAGAAAATTGGAGGGAATTGAATGAAATTCGTTGTGGATACGAGCGTGATCATAGACGGAAGGATATCTGCGATGATAGAGAAGGGTGAGATAAAAGGGACGATAATAATACCGGAAGCTGTCGTTGCTGAGCTTGAAGCTCAGGCAAATTTCGGGAAGCTAACAGGACATCAGGGTCTTGAGGAGATAAAAAGGATAAGAGAGCTTGCAAATAAGTATAACTTCGATGTTCTCTTTCTCGGCGAGAGGCCGAATCTTGAGCATATTAAGCTCGCAAGAGGGGGAGAGATAGATAATCTCATAAGGAAAGTTGCGGAAGAGGAGAAGGCTGTTCTGATAACGGGTGATAGAGTCCAATACTCCGTTGCAATAGCAAAGGGGATCGAGGCAATTTACATCAAGAAAGAGAGCGTAAATCCTGAGGAGACGA
>CAZVXC010000228.1:0-1536 GCA_964631435.1 uncultured archaeon
GTCTATAACTGGGTACATCCGAACAACGATGCGATTATATCGTTCCTGAAAAAGAGAGGATATGGTGTGCTCAATCTCATAGAACTGAGGAGAAGATGGAGAGGAGAGGAACCTAAAATGAAAATCGGGGTAGGAGAGCATGACTTCGATTACTGAATCGAAGAAAATCATTTAACCTCCCAGCCCAATCATATATCATCCTCTCACATTACTCTGGAATCTTTTCGGGCGAGGAGTGCCTGAAGTTCATGGGCGCCGGGATTTCTGATAGCGTTCATGGTGGAAGAGCGTATGATGCAGAAGTTAAAATATATAGACTTATACTATGCATTCCTCTGTTCAATGTCTCGGATCAGAATCCTTTATCCATTATATCCATGAGTTCCTTCTCGAAGAGAGATGTGAACGCCTTTATCATCTCGTCCCTTATCTTCGGAGGAGCGGATTCCAGTCCTAGTTTTGCAGAGGCCTTTGTAAGTTTTATAAGGGCATACGCCTCCTTGAGCCTCGCCTCTATTAGCATTTCGATGGCCTCCCCCATCTCTTTTTTAAGTTCAGGGTTGTTCTCGAGGGTCTCCTTCATCTTCTCCTTTATCTGATCCTTCAGAAGATCCCTGAAAGAGTCCATCATTATATTCTCTATCTTTATGGTGCTTCCCGTGGCCTTCATTATCTCTTTCACCACATCTTCCGGTTCTACCATGTTATCGCCATACAATTCCCTATAGCTTATAAGGTTTCTCACGGCTTGGGATGATGTTGTCCACATAAAATATATAATAAAACCTATCCTATGATGAACGCATCTGTCTGTGCCCCCTCATGTTCAGAGAAGTCGCAGCGGAATCTGGAAGGAGGGCCCAGTGCGCTCAGGAACTCCAGAAGAAAATCTTATATCCTTTCTTTCACTGCAAGGCGCGATGTACTCGGACGAAGAAGGTAAGATTGCGGTCAGGGCCGCCAGAAAGGTAATCGATTCCTATGTATCTCAGAGAGTTATACCGGAGCTTGACTTTCCCCCCTCTTTCGACAGGCCAGCAGGTGTTTTTACCACCATTGAGACCTTCCCCGACAGAATTCTCAGGGGTTGCATCGGCTTTCCCGGACCTTATTTCCCATTGAAAGAGGCGCTAGTGAAGAGCGCAATAGAGGCCGCAACCTCAGACCCGAGGTTCTATCCGCTCAGCCCTGAGGAACTGGACCACATAGTGGTCGAGGTGAGCCTGCTCACACCCCCAAGGCTGATTGAGGTCAAGAATCCCAAGGAATACCTGAAAAAGATAGTCATCGGGAGAGACGGTCTCATAGTCCAGAAAGGCTTTGCAAGGGGGCTATTGCTGCCTCAAGTGCCTGTGGAGGAGAAATGGAATGTGGAGGAGTTCCTGGATTATACATGCATGAAGGCAGGATTGCCGAGAAATTGCTGGAAAGATAAGAACACTAGGATCTTTTCGTTTTCAGGGGAAATCTTTGCTGAAAAAAAGCCGAGAGGGGATATTTACAGGAAAAAATTGATATAAAATGGAAAGGGTTCAT
>CAZVXC010000229.1:0-1533 GCA_964631435.1 uncultured archaeon
TTGAAGAACTCCTTAGCATACTTCCTGAAAACTTTAATTTCTGCCGTTATCACAACAATTCTCTCTTTAACGATTTCTGATGCAGCCCTTAAAAATGAGCTGTAAAGCTTTTCTATGATCCTCTTTTTTCCTATTCTCAACCCGTAAGGGGGATTCGTAATTACGTAATCTATCTCGTTGAAATAATCGTTTATCCTCTCAGCCTTCCCCTGCATAAATCTAACATCGATGCCGACAAATTCCGCTATCCTCTTCGCTCCTTTAATATGTTTCCTGAATTTTTCGACACCATAAAGGTTAAGCTTGACATCCCTTTCGATGAACTCGCATTTCGCATCCATGAACTTTTTGAACGCAAAGTCCTTCCTGAATTTGCATATCGGAATGTCTTTGGCTATCATTCCAGCTTCAAAGAGAATCGTTCCGCTCCCGCACATCGGATCGAGGAGAGTGCTGTTGTAAGACCATCCTGAGAGGTAGATGAGAGAAGCTGCTATCGTCGGATTGAGCGGGGCGGGGTGCTGATATATGCGATAATTCCGCTTATGCAATCCCTCATCACCCGTTGTGTCCAAGCCTACGATGAAATCGTCATCAACGAGATCGCACCTTATTATAACATCCGGCTCATCCAAATTAACTCTAAGCCTCAGATTCCTTTTCTCCATGTAGCTATCTATAACAGCCTTTCCAGCAACTCTTGAGATGTCGATTGATGTGAAATCATGCTCTCCAACTCTGTTAGACCTTATTGCGAAGCTCCATTCCGGTTTTATAAACGAGAAATCCACGCTCTTCACGACTTTGTATATATCTTCAAGAGAATTAACCTGAGACCTTGAGAGAACTAAAACGATTCTTTCAACACTTCTCAAAGCGTAGTTTAACATCGGAATATTTTCGAAATCCGATTCGTAAAATATTCTGCCCTTCCCCTCTCTGATTTCTACAACTTTTCCGAGCTTCTTTTTTTCAATCTCTTCCGCAGCTACGAACTCTAAGCCGGGAGTGGTTGTTGAATAAAATATCATTTCCTTATTCTTTCAAGGGTTTCCTTAGCTTTGTCTATCCTGATAACGCCTTCTTTCAGCATTTCTTCAACAACCAAGTCTATTTCATCTCCGATAGCACCTGCCATTATCGCAACATTCCTCGCGTGCAGCTCCATATGACCCCTCTGTATCCCTTCCGTTGCTAAAGCTCTTAAAGCTGCGAAATTCTGAGCTAATCCGACTGCAGCTATTATCCTTGCAAGCTGCTCAGCTCTTTCAACACCCAGAATCTTTAAGCTGAGCTTCGCAAGGGGATTAACCTTCGTTGCACCACCTACCGTTCCTACTGCTAAGGGAAGCTCTATCGTAGCAACAAGGTCTCCGTTTGAATTGACTTCGTAAGTAGTTAGGGGCTTGTAGCCTCTTAGAGCGGCGTAGCTATGTGCTCCAGCCTCGATTGCTCTGAAATCGTTTCCGGTTGCTATGACAACAGCAGATATACCGTTCATTATTCCTTTGTTGTGGGTTGCGCATCTGAATG
>CAZVXC010000230.1:0-1525 GCA_964631435.1 uncultured archaeon
TCGGATCAAAAAGACAGACTAATACTTTTTGATGGAAATCGAAAAATGCCGGTGTGAATGGGAAAGCTACGCATGACGCAGGTCTGACCAGCGTGTCTCCAGCTCTTTATAGATAGAGTGAAGGTTTTATCGAAGTTCAAGAGCTTAGACCAAGCTTTCGTGCTGACAGCATTAAGCACGCCAAAGAAGATCGGCTTAATTGACAGAAGTCCTTGGCGATCTCAATGCTACTCCTGCGGGTATCCTCTTGTGATATCAAAAGAATACGAGATGTATGAAGAGATAAAAAGGGATTACAAGGATTTCGGGAGCTATCTCATTTGCGAGAAATGCATGGAAGAGAAGGGGAGGAAGATATTCGATATAGATGATATTTTAAAGAAATACGGGCTAATCTAAATGGAGTAAGCTTTGTAACAGCTCTTACAGTATTCCGGAAGATCGGGGATTTTCGGAGGAAATGTGAAAGCTATATTAACCCTTTTTTCAAACATCTGCCTGAATCTTACGTATTCAAAGCTGTTCCAGACGTTTTCGAAACCGCTAACAATATTTCCGAAGTAAAGCTTTTTAATCTCGATAATAGCTCCTTTAAACACCCTACGAATCTTATCGGATTTTGTCGGCAGATGCAGATAAACGCAAGGTGCTACATTCCCATCATACGTTACGAGACAGTTTTCTATTGGATTCTCAGGGCAGACCAATAGCTCTTCGAGTTTCGTTTGCTTAGCTATAAACCTTATCCCCAATTTCCTTGCTAAGTCTTTCGATATTTTTATTGGCTTGTCATCGACGTCTTGTAGGACTATCGCTTGATCTTCGAGTTCCTTCAATGGGATGTAATCCATGTTGTTCGCTATAACCTCATCTGCTCCACATCTTTTTGCAATCTCAACAATTTTTGGTAGGTCATTGTAAGTATCTTTTAAAAGCATTGTCGCAATAACTATTTTTGGCTTTCGTTCTTCTTTTCTAATCTCTGAAAGCAACCTTACATTCTCAATTATATCGTCAAGACCGCATTTCCGAATTTTTTTATGCTTTTCGTTGTCCGCTGCTGCAATAGATACCGCAACCAAATCGAGCTTTCTCAGATCTCTCAAGAACTCGTTTATCCGCAAGCCGTTCGTCGTTAAGCCAACTTTGCAATATTTCCTTGCAATATCGATCATCTCAGGTATATTTTCGTTCATCAGCGGCTCTCCCCATCCTTGGAGATGAACGTATCTGAATTTTTTGAACGGTAAAAGCTTGAACAAATCTATATCCATGTTTTTAGCTATCCAATCTTTGAAAATGGCTTTGGGACACATCATGCAGTTAAGCTGGCACTTCGTCGAAACCTCAACTTGCATGTAGTTCATCTTATTGTCATTACTGGTATCTTCGCATTGCCTAAAACATTTTCGGAAACGCTACCCATGATCCGCAAAGACCTATGACAATCAAATTTACATTAAAACCCCTTAGGACTAATATTGCAATATCTCCCGCCGCTTCACCTATTCTCTGAGTGGCTGAT
>CAZVXC010000231.1:0-1522 GCA_964631435.1 uncultured archaeon
GTCAAATCTATTGCATCAAGTCCTCTAACCTTCAGAATGTTTCCTTTCCTCTCGATAAGCTCTACCGCTGCGAAGCCTATTGGATTCGGTCTGTGAGGTGAGCGGGTTGCGAAAACGCCGTGAGTCTTGTTATCGTGAGGTGGTATGGCTATCAGAGTGTCTCTTTTGGCTTTGTGGAGCCAGTAGAGAACGATTAGGTGGGTGCAAAGCTCTATATCCCTTAAACCTGCTGAATACTCTTCAAATATCTCGATCTCGCATACGACATCCGAAAACCTCCCTTGATGGGGAGCATCGTTCATAGTTTTGTATGGCGATCTTATTATTCCGATTGGCTTAACGAAGAATTGCATCGACTATCTCCTCTGCCTCTTTAACGTATGGAATCTCGGATCCTTTTAAACAAGCCTCAAATATCTCTCTTTTGAACGGGAGGTAAGCTTTAGCCTCTACGATCTTCGCTGTCTCTTCATCAACTTTGTTCGCAACCAAAACAACCTTCTTGCCTATCTTCTCCGATAGCTCAGCTATTTTGTTTGCAAGCTGAATCGACTCGTAACTCGGCTCAACGACTGCAACGATTACATCGCATCCAGCCTCGACGCCCCTTCCGAAATGCTCGATTCCCGCATCTGTATCAACAACGACGAATTCGTTCTGTCTAAGCTTTAAAGCCTGAAGAAATTCTCTTGCAACTGCTCCCATAGGGCATGCACATCCCTCGCCGAAATCGTGTATCTTTCCGATGGCAATTACGCTGATCCCATTCTTTCTGGCAACAAACTCATCAGGCAATTCGTCGAATCCGATTTCATCGATCATTCTCACTTCCTCTTTGTTCTCAGCTTGTATAAATCTCAGTAAATTCTCCCTAACTTTATCTTTGCCGCCCAAGTATTCCATGAAGTCTCTCGGCTGCTCAACTCCGAAGTTTTTATAGATGCCGAAATTGGATTCATCCATATCAACGACTAAAACTGATTTCCCCCTCCTTTCGAGTTCCTTCGCTATCAGTGTTGCGACAACGCTCTTTCCGCAACCACCCTTCCCACATACGAGAATCTTCATTTTATTACCTCCAGAAATCTCATACCTGAGCCGAATCTAACGAGAGATGCGACTAAGATAGCCTCAGCTATCTCATCTTTTTTAATCCCCTCCTTTTCAGCTATCTCCAAGTGATGTTTGAAGCAGCTATCACATCCTACGGCAACTGCTGATGCAATCGCAATCAGCCTTTTAATCCTCGAACTTAAGGCTCCGTCTTTCATTATCTCCTCTCTCAATTCATCGATCATAATCTACCTCCATTCGACGTTCTCAAGATAAGCCTCGCCTCTCGGCGTTAAAACGAAATATATATTTCCATTCTCCTCAATTTTTTCTATGAACAAAGCCTGCTCCAACAGATCGAGATGAAGCTTAGCTTGGCTTTCGTTCAGCTTAAACCTCTCTACTATCTCATCCATGCTCTTCTTTCCCCCAATACCGATGAACTTTATTATCTCTCTCCTTATTCTGT